>DATIOB010000641.1:0-18867 GCA_035473605.1 Conexibacter sp. | reverse complement strand
CCCGGCACCTTCGACACGCCGTTGCTGGCGGCGCTGCCGGAGCCGGCGCGCACCGAGCTGGGCCGTCAGGTCCCCTTCCCCTCCCGCCTCGGCGACCCGGCCGAGTTCGGCGCCCTCGCCGCCCACGTCGCCGAGAACGCGATGCTCAACGGCGAGGTGATCCGCCTCGACGGCGCCTTGCGAATGCCGCCTCGCTGACGGTCGCCTGAGGCGCGCCTCAGGCGACCGCCGATGTGACTAGTTCAACCGCTCCACCAGCATCGCCTGGCCCATGCCGCCGGCGACGCACATCGTCTCGAGGCCGATCGTCTTGTCGAGCGTCTCGAGGTCGTTCAGGAGCGTCGTCATGATGCGAGCGCCGGTCATCCCGAACGGGTGGCCGAGGGCGATCGCGCCGCCGAACGGGTTGAGCTGCTCGTCGGTGACGCCCCACTCGGCCTGGCACGGCACGACCTGGGCGGCGAACGCCTCGTTCAGCTCGATCACGTCGACGTCGCCGATCGACATGCCCGACTGCTTGAGCACGTTGCGCACCGCAGGGATCGGGCCGAGGCCCATGTACTCCGGCTCCAGCGCCCCGATCGCGGAGGCGATGATGCGGGCGCGCGGCTTCAGGCCCAGCGCCTTCGCCTTCTCCTCCGACATCACCAGCACGGCGGCGGCGCCGTCGTTGAGCGGGCAGGCGTTGCCGGCGGTGACGGTGCCGTCGGCTCTGAAGACCGGCTTCAGCGCCGCCAGCTTCTCGGCGGTCGTGCCGGGGCGCGGGCCGTCGTCCTTGGTGACCGTCGCGGCGGCGACCGTCACCTCCTCGCCCTCCGGCGTCGTCTCGACGTGCTCGGGCACCTCGACGGCGACGATCTCCTTGTCGAAGTGGCCGTCGGCCTGCGCCGCGACCGCGCGCGTCTGCGAGATCAGCGCCCAGCGATCCTGCTGCTCGCGCGTGATCCCCTCGCGGTCGGCGACGTTCTCGGCCGTCAGCCCCATCGGGATATAGACGTTCATCAGCGAGCCCGGCGAGCCGTCGAGCAGCGGATGGAACGGGACCGAGGGACCGTCGGCGCGCGAGACGGCCTCGACGCCCGCGGCGATGTAGACGTCGCCCTCCCCCGCTCTGATCGCGTGGAAGGCCATCCGCAGCGTCTGCAGCGACGAGGCGCAGAAGCGGTTGACGGTGCAGCCGGGCACCGATATCGGCAGCCCCGCCAGCAGCGACGCGTTGCGGCCGACGTTGTAGCCCTGCTCCCCGCTGCCGTTGGCGGCGCCCATCATCACGTCGACGACGTCGGCGGGATCGAGCTGCGGGTTGCGCTCGAGGATCGCTCTGAGCGGGATCGCGGCGAGGTCGTCGGCGCGCACGGAGCGCAGCGAGCCCTTGCCGGCACGGCCGATCGGGGTGCGAACGGCGTCGACGATCACGGCTTCAGCCATGGTGCTTCCTTTCGTGAGGTGCCCGGCGGTCTCACTCCACGGGCATCGTCATCCCCGGCGGTCTCACTCCACGGGGGCCTGCCGCAGACGATAGCCGGCCACGCGCGCGAACGACTCCGCTCCCGCCCGCCCCGCAGATTTCTGGGCCTGGGCTCGCCAGCGGGGCCCGCCGCGCATACGATGACGTCAGATGACTGACGCCGTCCTGCTGGAGCGCGACCGCGAGCTGAGCGCGGTCGACGCGCTGATCGCCGACGCGAGCGCCGGCAGCGGCCGCCTGCTGCTGATCGAAGGGCCGGCCGGGATCGGCAAGAGCCAGCTGCTCGCGTCGGCCCGCCACGGCGCCGAGCCGCGCCTGCGCGTGCTGGCCGCGCGCGTCGGCGAGCTGGAGCGCGAGTTCCCATTCGGCGTCGTGCGACAGCTGTTCGAGGCGGCCGCGCTCGCCGACCCGGGCGCCTTCGACGGCGCCGCCGCGCCGGCCCGCGCCGCCTTCGCCCCGCTCGGCGAGGCCGACGACGGCACCGACACCTCGTTCGCCGTCCTGCACGGCCTCTACTGGCTGGCGCTCAACCTCTCCGAGTCGCGGCCGCTGATGCTGTCGATCGACGACCTGCACTGGTGCGACCGCCCCTCGCTGCGCTTCCTCGCCTACCTCCTGCGACGACTGGAGGGCGTGCCGATCCTCGTCGGCGCGACGATCCGCTCGACCGAGCCGGGCACCGACCCGTCGCTGCTGGCCGAGCTGGGGCACGACCCGGCGACGGTCGCGCTCTCGCCCGGCCCGCTCTCCGAGCTGGCCGTCGGCGCGCTCGTGCGCGACCGCCTCGGGACCGTCCCCGACCCCGTCTTCCGCTCCGCCTGCTTCACCGCGACCGGCGGCAACCCGCTGCTGCTGCGCCAGCTGCTGACGGCGCTCGCCGGCGACGCCGTCGCGCCGCTGGCCTCCAACGCGCCGCTCGTGCGCGAGATCGGGCCGAGGGGCGCCTCCCGCACCGTCCTGCTGCGGCTGGCACGGCTGCCGGCCGACGCCGTCCCGGTCGCCCGCGCCGTCGCCGTGCTCGGCGAGGCGGCGGAACTGCCGGCGGTCGCCGCGCTGGCCGGGATCGACGAGGCGCGCGCCGCGGCCGCGATCGGCGAGCTGACGCGGGCCGACATCCTCGCCCCCGGCTCGCCGCTGGACTTCGTCCACCCGCTCGTGCGCGAGACCGTCTACCGCGAGCTGTCGCCGGTCGAGCGGGCGCTGGAGCACGCCCGGGCTGCTGACCAGCTCGCCGCCGCAGGTGCCAGCCTCGACCATCTCGCCGCGCAGCTGCTGCTGACGCCGCCGCGCGGCCAGACGTGGGTGGCGGAGACGCTGCACGCCGCCGGCACCGAGGCGCGTCGGCGCGGCGCCGCCGACGGCGCCGTCGCCTATCTGCGGCGGGCGCTCGCCGAGCCGCCGGAGGAGCGCGGCGACGGCTTCCGCGCGCGGCTGCTGTTCGAGCTGGGGGCGGCCGAGGCGCTGACCGACGGCCCGGCAGCGATCGAGCATCTGCGGGAGGCGTACGGCCAGATCGACGAGCCGGTCGCGAAGGCGATGGTCGCCAACGTGCTCGGCCGCGCGCTGGCCTTCACCGGCGCCGTCGTCGAGTCGGCCGACATCGCGCGCGCGGCCGCAGCGCAGCTGCCCGACGAGCTGGGCGACCTGCGCGACGGCCTGCTCGCGCTGGAGGCGATGTCGATCTTCTTCGGCGCCAGCGGCCACAACGAGCTGGTCTGGCTGAGCGATCGGCGCGACCCGCTGCCGCCCGGCGCGGGCGTCGGCGCGAAGGCGCTGGCGGCGGTCGCGGCCGTCGAGTGGGCCTACACCGACGGCAGCGCCGAGCGGTGCGCGGCGCTCGCGCGGCAGGCGCTCTCCGGCGGCGATCTGGTCGCCTTCGACCCCGGCCTGCTCGGTGTCGTCGCGCTGATCGTGCTGACGCTCGCCGACGACGAGGGCGCGATCGCCGCCTGGGAGGCGGCCGACGCCGACGCGCATCGCCGCGGCTCGCTGCTGGGGATCTCCGCGATCAACGGCTGGCATGGCTTCGCGCTCTTCCGCCGCGGCGAGCTGGACCAGGCCGAGCGGCTGATCCGCGGCTCGGTCGAGGAGATCGCCGAGTGGGGCTACGGTGACGACGCGCGCTCCTACTTCTCGATGTTCCTGATCGTGACGCTGCTGGAGCGGGGCGACCTCGACGGCGCCCGCGCGGTGCGCGAGCAGCTGCCCGACACCTCCGGGATCCGCTCCGAAGCGCTGCGCTACAACTGGTTCGCGCGGATGGAGCTGGCGATCGCCGAGGACGATCCCGACCAGGCGATCGTCGCCGCCGACGCGCTCAGGCAGCTCGACGGCCGCTTCACGAGCACGCCCGGCCTGCCGTGGCGATCGCTCGCCGCGCTCGCGCACGACCGCCTCGGTGCGCGCGAGCGGGCGCTGGAGCTGGCGCGCGACGAGCTCGCCCGCGCGCAGCGCTGGGGCGCGCCGTGGTGGCACGGGCGCGCGCTGCGGATCCTCGGCACGATCGAGCGCGAGGAGGGGCTCGACCACCTGCGCGAAGCGGTCGACGTGCTGGCCGGCAGCCCAGCCCGGCTGGAGCACGCGAAGGCGCTGTTCGCCTACGGCGGCGCGCTGCGGCGCGGCCGCGAGCCTGCCGCCTCGCGCGAGCCGCTGCGACGGGCGCTCGAGCTGGCGAGCGCCTGCGCCGCCGTCGGGCTGGCGGAGCAGGTCCGCGGCGAGCTGTACGCGGCCGGGGCCCGGCCGCGCACCGACGCGCTGGCCGGCGTCGAGGCGCTGACCGCGAGCGAGCGGCGCGTCGTCGACCTCGCCGCGGCGGGACGCTCCAACCGCGACATCGCGCAGGCGCTCTACGTCACGCCGAAGACGATCGAGGTCCACCTCACGAACGCCTACCGCAAGCTCGGGATCCGCTCGCGGCGGGAGCTGGCCGGCGCGCTGACGCCGGCGTAGGGCGCTCGCGCGCCGCCGAGGGGCACGCGCGGCGCGGCGCGGTCGCTACAGCCCGAGCCCGCGCACGCCGTCCTCGTCCCAGCCGAGGTGGTGCGCCAGCTCGTGGCGCAGCGTGCGGGTCACCTGCGCGCGCAGCAGGTCGGGGCTGTGCCCGAAGTCGCGCAGCAGCGTGTCGCGGTAGATGATGATGCGGTCGGCGAAGCCGTCACGGGCGACCGTGTCGCCGTGGTAGAGGCCGTAGGCGCCGCGGCGTCGGCCGCCGTCGGAGACGACGATCGCGACGTGCTCGAGCGCACGGTGGAACTCCAGCGGCAGCTCGTCGACGGCGCGCCGCACGATCGTCTGGAAGTCCTCCTCGTTCCACGGATCGAAGAGGTCGTCCTCGTCGTCATCGTCGCCGTAGAGGTCGTCGTCGGCCTCGCCCCAGGAGCCCTCGCGCGCCAACCGCTCGCTGCGGTCGACCAGCTCGTCGAACTCCTCGTCGGTCTCCGGGTCGCGCCAGCCGGCCAGCGGGCCGGTGATCAGCGACATCACGAAGGCGATCACGATCACGCCGGCGGCGGCGACGGCGATCCCCTGGAAGAACCGCATCGGGTAGTCCGGCGAGAACCCCTGGTAGAGAGTTATGACCGCGACGCCGAGCAATAGCGCGACAAAGGCGGCGAAGAGGATGCGCTTGGGCGTAGGTGCACGCATGGCGTGCACCTACGGTAGCCGGTCGCGCGAAGTGCGTGTTACCGCATCGTGCGGGCGATGACGACGCGCTGAATCTCGTTCGTGCCCTCGTAGATCTGCGTGATCTTCGCGTCGCGCAGCATCCGCTCGACCGGGTACTCGCTGACGTAGCCGTAGCCGCCGAGGATCTGGACCGCCTCGATCGTCACGCGCATCGCGTTGTCGGAGTTGTAGAGCTTGGCCATCGCGGAGTACTTGCCGCGGTCGGCGTCGCCGCGATCGGCCTTCGCGCAGGCCTGGTAGAGCAGCTCGCGACCGGCGGCCGTCTGCGTCTCCATGTCGGCGAGCTTGAACTGGATGCCCTGGAACTGGTTGATCGACTTGCCGAACTGTCTGCGCTCGCGCGCGTAGGCGGCGGCGTAGTCGGTCGCGCCCTGCGCGATCCCGAGGCCCTGCGCCGCGACGCCGAGACGCGAGTAGTCGAGCGTGCCGAGCGCGACGTGCATGCCCTTGTCGACCTCGCCGATCAGGTTCGCGCCGGGGATCCGCACGTCGTCGAAGATCGGCTGGCCGGTCGGGCTGCCCTTGATGCCGAGCTTGTGCTCGAGCTTGCCGACGGAGAAGCCGGGGCGGTCTCTCTCCACGACGAAGGCGCTGATGCCGGCCGAACGGCCCTGCGACGGGTCGGTGACGGCGAAGACGATGTAGAAGTCGGCGACGCCGAGGTTCGAGATCCAGTTCTTCGTGCCGCTGATGATCCAGTCGTCACCGTCTCTGACGGCCTTGCAGATCATGCCGCCCGGATCGGAGCCGGCCTCGGGCTCCGACAGCGCGAAGGCGGGGGTCCACTCGCCGGTCGCGCACTTCGGCAGGAAGCGCTCCTTCAGCTCGTCGCTGCCGAACAGCTTGATCGGCAGGGTGCCGAGCTCCTGCACCATCAGCATCAGGGCGGTCGAGGCGCAGGCCTTCGCGATCTCCTCGACGGCGATGTTGAGCATCAGGACACCCGTGCCGGTGCCGCCGTGCTCTGGCTCGAAGGGCAGACCGAACAGGTTCAGCTCGGCGAACAGCTCCCGCAGGTCCCACGGGTATTCGGCCTTCGCGTCGATCTCGGCGGCGCGCGGTGCCACGCGCTCCTGGGCGACCTTCCGGATCGTGTCGCGGAAATCGCGCTGTTCGTCGGTGAGGGCGTAGGCATCGGCAAGTGCGGACATGCTGCCGATCGTACTGAGGGCCCCCAGTGGAGGCCCCCGATACGTGAACTTCCTCCTAACGCCCGCGGCGGGCTTCTAGAACCCGGCGGGGTGGCGCGCCGTGAAGCCGCTCGAGGAGCGCATCTCGGTCTGCCAGCGCGACGGGTCAGCGCCGCTGGTGTCGAAGCGGAGCCCGGCGACCACCATGTACATGTGGCTGCCGTGGGAGTAGGTCGTGATCCACTGACCTCTGCCCGACTCCTCCCAGTTGTTGAAGCTGCCGGAGGGCATCGACTCCTCCAGCAGACCGGCGAAGTGGAGCGCGTAGCTGACCGAGCCGGAGCAGTCGTAGCCGCGATCCTGCCACTTGCCGTGGCCGCCGCCGTAGACGTACGGCTTGGTCGCGATCTCGTTGCCGGCCGCGAGCACGTCCTTGACGGCCTGCGGCGCGTCCGACGGGGCGACCGCGAGGCCGTTGGCGAGCAGCTTCGCTCTGCCGACCGGCGCGGCGACCGTCGTCATGTCGAAGTCGGCGCCGCCGGCGCTGGTGCTGTCGCCGATTCTGCGCAGCGACGCGACCGTGGCCGCGTCGACGATGCCGGTGACGGGCAGCTCCTGGGCCTGCTGGAAGCGCTTGACGAGCCGCAGCGTGCCGGGGCCGAAGGCACCGTCGATCCCGGCCGTGAAGCCGGCGCGGCCGAGGTAGTCCTGCAGCACGCGCACGTCCTGGCCGCTCATGCCCTTCTTGAGGACGCGGGCGCCGAGCGTGCGGCCGACGCGGCCCTTGGGCGCGGTCGTGGTGCCGGGCGCGGCGACCGTGGTGGTGGTCGTGTCCGACGCACCGGGTGCGGTCGTGGTCTTTCTGGCGTTCTTCGGGTCGGCGATCGTGCGCAGCTTGGCGACGAACTCGGCGTCGACGACGCCGTCGACCGCGAGGCCGTTGCGCTTCTCGAACTTCTTGACGTTGCCGAGCGTGATCGGACCGAAGTCGCCGCCGACGGGCGTGGAGAAGCCGGCTCTGGTGAGGAAATCCTGGAGGACGCGAACGTCCTGGCCGCTCATGCCCTGCGTGAGCGTGCGTCTACCGAGCGAGGCGCCCGACGCGGTAGACGAGATGAGCAGCGCGGCTGCCACGACTGCGACGACGGTCGCAGACATGCGTTTGGCAGACAGCACAGCAGTGAACGACAAGGTGCAACCCCTTCTCTTTCGGGCGCCTGCGGGGTTAGCTGACGGGCTCGCGCAGAAAGAGCAGCGCTACGTCGTATCCCTTACGACGATTCGCCCCGGAGTCCTGGGGACTCTTTGGTTCCCCCGCTCCCCTGCGGTTGCGACGCTGGGGATTCGGCTGGGTTCTTGAACGACGCGAGCAGGCTAGCAAGGGCTGCGGAGCGATGTCGACCGGTTATGGAGCCGGGTGCCCGTTTCTGGACGCATCGCGCGCGTGGGCGCGCGTTATGAAGCGGGAAGCACCGAAACCACGCGTTATGACTCCGATGAGAATCGGTTTATGGATCGGGAACAGGCGCTCCGCCGCTATCGTGCGGCCCGTGCCGGCCTCTCCCGAGCAGCAGCTCGCGCGGCTCGATCGCGCGACCGCCGCGCTCGACCCGCCCTTCGCCGCCGTCGACCTCGACGCCTACCGCGCCAACGCCCGCGACCTGCTGCGGCGGGCCGGCGGCCGGCCGATCCGGCTCGCCAGCAAGTCGATCCGCTGCCGCGCGCTGCTGGAGCGCACGCTCGCCTCCGATCCCGGCTTCCGGGGGACGCTCGCGTTCACGCTGCCGGAGGCGCTGTGGCTCGCCGACCACGGCCTGCGCGACCTCGTCGTCGCCTATCCGACGGCCGATCGCGCTGCCCTGCGGGAGCTGGCGGCGCGGCCCGACGACGCCGGGATCGCGCTGATGGTCGACGACCTGGCGCAGCTGGACCTGATCGAGCGGGCGCTCGGGGAGGCGGCCTCGGGGGTGCCCGGTGCGCCGGGCGGGCCGGGCGGGCGGGCCTCCAGCTCCACCCCGATCCGCCTCTGCATCGACGTCGACGCCGGCTGGTGGGCGCTCGGCGGGCGGATCCGCATCGGCGCCAAGCGCTCGCCGCTGCACACGCCGGCGCAGGCGGCGGCGCTGGCACGGGCGATCGTCGCGCGGCCGGCGTTCAGGCTGGTCGGGCTGATGGCCTACGAGTCGCAGATCGCCGGCGTCGGGGACCGCCCGCCCGGCAGTCCGCTGAGAGGGATCGCCGTGCGGGCGATGCAGCGCGCCTCGGCGCGCGAGCTGGCGCAGCGGCGTGCCGCGATCGTCGCGGCGGTGGAGGCGGTGACGCCGCTGGAGCTGGTCAACGGCGGCGGGACCGGCAGCATCGAGACGACCGCGGCCGAGCCCGCTGTGACGGAGATCGCGGCCGGTTCAGGGCTCTACGGGCCGACGCTGTTCGACGCCTACACGCGCTTCTCCCCGCTGCCGGCGGCGCTGTTCGCGCTGCCGGTGGTGCGGCGGCCGGGTCGTGGCGTCGCGACCGCCCTCGGCGGCGGCTACCTCGCCTCCGGCCCGGCCGACCGCGCCCGCCTGCCGCGGCCGCTGCTGCCGGCGGGGCTGAGGCTCGACGGCCAGGAGGGCGCCGGCGAGGTGCAGACGCCGCTGCTGGGCGCGGCGGCCGACGGCCTGCGCGTCGGCGACCGCGTCTGGTTGCGGCACGCGAAGGCCGGGGAGCTGTGCGAGCGGTTCGCCGAGCTGCATCTGATCGAGGGCGACCGCGTGGTCGAGACGGTGCCGACCTATCGCGGCGAGGGCCAGAGCTTCCTCTGAGGCGTTATGTCGCCTCGGCGAGCGGTGTCGACGTGGAGTCTCAGGCTCGACTCGAGGCTGAGGGTCGGGCCGCGATCGGCTTTGGCGCCGCGGCTCGGGGCGCCTACGCGGGAGTCGGCACGCCGACCGGCCCGAGGACGCGGTCGGTGTACATATTCCCGAAGCGACCGGCCGGGTCGAGCCGCTCCCGCACCGCTTGGAAGCGGTCCCAGGCGGGGTAGCGGGGCCGCAGCGTCGCCGCGGTCTGGAAGTGGCGCTTGTCCCAGTGCGGCCGCCCGTCGTGCTCGTCCATGATCTGCTCGACGGCGCGGAAGTATGGGCGCCATTCCATACCCCGGAACATGTGCACGGCGATGTAGCCGCTTTCGCGCCCGTGGACCGGGCTCAGCAGCGCGTCGTCGGCCGTGACCAGACGGACTTCGATCGGGAACGGGACCGCCATCCGACGCTGCTCGATCAGCGCCAGCACGCGTCGCAGCGCGGCCGCGGTCTGCTCGCGCGGAAGCGCGTACTCCATCTCCGTGAAGCGCACGAGCCGTCTGGTCGCGAAGACGCGGTCGCTGCGGTCGGTCTTCTCGCTGCTGCCGGCGACGCGCGTGACGACGCGGTTGAGCGCCGGGATCAGCGGCGGCGCCGCGCGCCCGGCGAGGCAGAAGGCGTGAAAGGCGTGGTTGGTCAGCAGCACGTCCTCGGCCCACGCGCGACGGCGGGAGCGCGGTTGCGGCGGCGCCTCGACGCGGTTGTTGGTGCGCGTCAGCGCCGTGCGCGCGTAGGGGAAGACGTAGAACTCGAAGTGGTCGTTGGCGGCGCCGTGCTGGTCGAGCCGCTCCAGCGTCTCCTCCAGCGGGGCGGGCGCGTCGACGCCGTGGAGCGTGAAGGCCGGGACGCAGCGCAGCGTGACTGCGCTGATCACGCCGAGGCTGCCGACCCCGACGCGCGCGGCGAGGTACGGGTCGCGGTCGGCGTCGGTCGCGGCGAAGGCGCGGGTGCTGCCGTCGGCGAGCACCAGTTCGACCGCCTCGGCCTGCGCGGAGAGGTTCGGCAGCCGCGCGCCGGTGCCGTGCGTGGCGGTCGAGATCGCGCCCGCGACCGTCTGCGCGTCGATGTCTCCGAGGTTCTCGAGCGCGAGCCCGTGCGCGGCCAGCTCGGCGTTGAGCGCCCGCAGCGTGATCCCGCCCTCGACCCGCACGAGCCCGCTCGCGCGGTCGACGTCGAGCACGCGATCCATCCGCTCCAGCGTCATCAGCCGCGCATCGCTGCACGCGATGTCGGTGAACGAGTGGCCGGAGCCCGCGACCCGCAGCCGCTCCCCGGCCGCCGCGGCCCGCTCCAGCGCGGCGGCGACCTCGGCGACCGAGCCCGGCCGCTCGATCACGCGCGGGGTGCAGCTCTCGTCGCCTGCCCAGTTGCGCCACATGCGCTGAGCGTACCCCTCCCCCACGCCGCTTCGCGCGGGTCGGCGAGGCGCGGCCCGACTATTCTCCAACGCATGTCCAGCCCGACCGAACACACCCCCGCAGAGGTGCAGGCGCTGCTCGCCGAGGACGACTCGGTCCAGCTCGTCGACGTGCGCGAGCCGCACGAGCACGAGGCCGGCGCGATCGCCGGCTCCCGCCTGATCCCGCTCGGCGAGCTGATGACCGCCGCCGAGCAGCTCGACCCGAACCGGCCGGTCGTCTTCTACTGCCGCGTCGGCGGCCGCTCCCAGATGGCGACCGACGCCTTCCGCGCTTCCGGCTGGGACGCGCGCAACATGAGCGGCGGCATCATCGCCTGGGTCGAGGGCGGCCTCCCGCTCTCAGACCCCGACGGCAGCGTCGCGGAGCACTGAGGCGGGGGCCGAGCCGGCGCCACGCGCCGGCTCGACCCCATCCGTGCCCCGTCTCAGCGCTTCTTCGCGCTTGATCTTCTCGTCGTTCTTCTCGCCGCGACTCTTCTCGTCGCGCTTCTTCTCGCCGCGCCGCAGCCCGCGACCTGCAGCTTCGGTGTGACGTCGACCCGTCTGCCGTTCTGGCCGACGAACGCGAGCGTCGCCCGCGTTGCGCGCGACTCCTGCGCGCAGAGGTTGCGCGTCACGCCGATCGGCCCGTTTCTGGGACCGCTCTCGAGCGCGAGGCGGAACTTCGAGATCGCCACGTCCGGGACGGCGTCGAAGGTCGTCTGCAGGCGCAGATCTCTCGTGATCGTCACCTTGCCGACGAGATCGATGGCGACCTGTCCGCGCAGCCGCACGACGAGGTCGGGCAGTCTCCGCGCCGGGTTGTAGACGAAGTACGCCGGCCCCGTGAGCGGGTCGCGCAGCAACGGCGTCACCGCCGTGCCCGTGCCGACACGCATCGGGCATCTGTCGGCGTTGAACTGCTCGATCGAGCAGGCCGCTCTGCGGTTGACGACGTCGAGCCGCGAGTTGAGCGTCTTCGGCAGCGTCACCTCGACCGATCTGAGGTTGGCCTGACCAGGCGTCTGCGTCAGCGTCGCCGTGAACGGCGTCCGCTTGCCTCTCGTCAGCTTTCCTCTGGCGCCGACGCGCAGCACCATCTTCGGTCTCACCGGCAGTCGTGCGCAATCGCCGACCTGGAAGCGCGATCTGACTGCCGCGCTCGCGCCCTGCTGCGAGCTGACGACGCCGCTGATCTCCTTGGCGCTGCAGCTCGACGGGTTGATCATGAAGCCCGGCTTGTCGACCGCGACGTTGACCGAGCGGATCTGCAACGGGATCCCCTGGAGGATCCGCGGCAGCGGATCGGAGACGACTCTCAGCGAGGCATCGCGCGGATCGACGAAGACCGCCGCGCGCACGACGACCGTGCCGAGGTCGAGCGGGCCTGCCACTGCCGGGACGACGAACGCCATCCCGAGCGGAGCGCCCTTGTACGGACCGGTGAGGTAGGCCCGGCCGGGCAGCTGGAACGGGGTCGAGCCCGGACCGGCCTTCGTCGTGACCGACCCGATTCTCGACCGCTCGCCGCAGGCGCCTGCCGTGGCGATCGCGTCGGCGCAGAGGTCCGCCATCGCGAGCTTGCCGGTCAGGCCGGTCGGCAGGTCGACGACGAGGTCACGCAGCTCCTGGTCGTGGTCGCCGCGGCCGAACGTCAGCGAGAAGGTCGACGCGCTGCCGCCGACCGGGTTGAGCGTGCCCGCCTCGAAGTTCGGCGCGAAGCCGACGGGGACGCAGTCCTGGTCGATCGTCATCGGCGTGCTGGCGGTGACCACTCTCCCCGTCCAAGCCGTGATTCTCGTCTGCGACGTGTACGTGCCGCAGGTCTGCGGGTTGGTCAACGGCGCGCGCGATCCGCTCTTGAAGACGAAGTCGAACCGCTCGAACGGCAGCTGCGGGTTGTCGTCGAAGCTGGTCGTCAGCCGGCCGGTGACCGGATCGGGATCGACCTTGCCCGCGAGCTTGATCTGCACGCCGCTGCCCTCCGCGACGATGTAGAGCGCCAGCAGCGAGCCGAACGGGTTGTCGTTCTGGCTGGCGAGGAAGACCGAGCCCTGCAACGGCTCCGTCAGCAACGGCGACTTGATCGCCACCGAGCCGACCTTCGACGCGTCAGGGCAGCTCACGGCGCTGTCGGTTCTGTAGCCGAACTGCGCCGGCGAGCAGCTCGCGAGTCCGTTCGCCGAGGAGGGTGAGACCGACATGCCTTGCGGCAGGACGATCTGCACCGATCTGACATGGGCGGTCGTGACGCCCCCGGGCAGGTTGTTCTGAGGCACTGTGATGCTGACGTCGAGGCCCGTCGGCGCGGCCGCCGCCTGCGAGGTCGGCTGCGCCGTCATCGTCGGCTCGAACGGCACGCGATCGCAGCCCTCTGGCGGATCTTCGATCGTGTGCGACGCGCTCGCCGACTTGCCTTCGTACGTGTAGGCGCGCAAGGTCGTAGTCGGCTGTCTGTCGCACTCAGTCGGGGCCGACATGAACGGCACCCGCGGCCAGTCTCTGGAGACGTTGGCCGGGTTGCTGTCGGCCGGCACGCCCCACAGCGTCACATCGGAGGTGACGAGTGGGTGGCCGATCGGCACCTCGTCGACGATCGCGAGGAGGCCGCCATCAGGCTTGACCTTGACTCTGATGAAGGCGTAGAGCGCCGGGTTCGGCTTGATCCCGAGCAGCACCGGCTCGTCGGGACCGTGCGCGAGGTTGTAGATCCCTGAATCCTCGAATCTCTGGCCGAAGAAGCCAGCCGCGAGGATGTCCG
This sequence comes from Conexibacter sp., assembly GCA_035473605.1. Classification (GTDB taxonomy): domain Bacteria; phylum Actinomycetota; class Thermoleophilia; order Solirubrobacterales; family Solirubrobacteraceae; genus Conexibacter. Next base: position 5,579 of record DATIOB010000641.1, on the reverse strand, counting down.
TGACGCCGACCTGGGTCCGCGCGGGGCACGGGTCCTCTGACAGGAAACGATCGACAGAACAGGTCTCGAACGCCGTCGGATCGCCGACGAGGCCAACCGGCATCTCTATCTCGATCCGTCTGACGCGCCCATAGGGGTACGGCTCATCGGGAAATATCGGTATGACGTTCGGCAGCAGCTCTCTTCTGAACGCGAAGGAGGTACTGACGTCAGGATGCCCCCCGACCTGCATGCTGCTCGACGCCGTCGTGAACGTCTCGATCGCGAACTGCTCGGGTTCGAGCCATGAGTTTCCGGCGGAGGCGGAGGCGCCGCTTGCCGCGACGGCCACCGTCGCGATGCCGACGACCGCCGCGACGCGTCCGAGCGCGCGGCGACCACGACCGCGGTGCATGAGGCTGCGCGGGCTAGCCACGGAGCATCACCACCCGGCGGATCGACGTCTCCGAATTCGAGTACGAGATGGTGATTGCCACGCGGAGCTTCTTTCTCGATCTCAGCACGTTTCTCGCCTGTCGCGACAACGTGATCGGCAAGCGCACGGTCGCGCCGCCTCTGACCGAAGCCGAGGAGCGTGCGACGCGAACGGTGCGCCGTCCGATTCTCGCGCTCGCCGTGGCCGTGACCGTGCCACTGACGTTGGCACGCACGCGCAAGACCGCCCGCCCGCTGCGCGCGAACGCGCTCCGCTGTCTCGCGGTGAAGCTCGCGACGGAGTGGCGCGCGACTGGAGGCGCCGGCTCGTCGACGTCGCCAGGCCCGCCGAAGGCCGTAGAACCGGGAGGCTGCGACGCCGTCGGCGGGGTGAGGGGTCCCTGACAGCGATCGCCGTCGCAGACCTGCAGCTCCGGCGGCAACGGGAAGCCGCCGTCGACACGCGCGGCGTAGAGATCGCTCGATGTGTTGCGGTCCAACTGCGGGATGACCCGCGCACTGGTGGTGAAGAAGACCGTGCTGCCGTCCGCCGAACTGTCGTGGTACAGGGCGTTCGCGGTCTGCGTCCCCGGTGTGATCAGCCGCAGCGAACCGTAGTCCCACTCATAGACGTCGATCGCGTCGTTCACGTCCTTGGGAGTGAGCTGCTCCTGCGACTCGAAGAAGACGCGACCGTCGTCGGTGACGACGCGTCCGAGCAGCGGGTAGTTGCGCAACGTGTTGGCCAGACCCACCGTTCGCGGCGTGATGCCGGAGCTGACCGAGTAGTTGCCGATGTTCGCATTTCCCGAGGGCGGGGCGCCGTCCGCTGGCGCCGAGAGCCGTCTCACGCCGTCCTCGGGCGTCCAGCGGTAGACCTGTCTGGTCCCCGCCGGCGTCCCGTCGAACGAGCCGATCGCACTGAAGACGACCGCGTTGCCGTCCGGCGCGATGCGCAGTGCGCGCGTGCTGTACCCAAGGCTGCCGACCGTGTAGAAGTCGAACACGTCCATGACGTCGAGCGTGCCGAGCGTCGTCGCGACGCCGTCGCGGAGGATCCGCAGGTCCCAGGTGCCGTCGGTGCGATAGACGACCGTCGAGCCGTCGTCCGAGAGGCCGAGAAACGCGACGCCTGTCGGGTCGGTCGCCACCAGAGAGAGCGTGTCGCTCCCGATGTCGTAGCGGTAGAGCGCGGCCCCGGGTTCCTTCGGCTCAGGCGTGAGTCTCTCCACGCTCTGCAGGTAGACGATCTCGCCGTCGTCGGAGGCGCCGACGAAGTCGACTCTGTCCGGAACGTCGCCGCCGCGTCGCGGCGAGACGTGGCGCACTTCTCCGTCCTCCACCATGTAGACGTTCTGAGCGGTGGGCTCGGCGCCGAGCAGATTCCCGATGTGCTGGAAGAAGGTCCGAGAGCCGTCGCGTGAGATCGCTCCCGGCTGCGCAATGCTCGAGTCTGCCGGGGCGGTGCCGCCCACCGCAGCCCCTGCCGGATCGCGCGACACGAGGCGGATGCCGCTCGGCGTCCACTCGTAGAGATCTCTCTCGGTGTTGGCGTCCTCAGACACCAACTGGAGGCCGCTCTCGAAAAGACCGTTGCGCAGATCGTCAGACGCGGCCAAGGGATTTCGATTGGCCGTCGTGCTGGTCTCCTCCAACGGTTCGGGCGTCGGAGCAAGCCATCGCGGCATGCCGCCCCCTTCCCACAGGAACGTGCTGGGAGTGGCGGGGGTTCCGCTTCTGCCGGCCTCCGGCCCAGGCCAGTCGGGATAGATACCCTTGTCGGAGACGAAGACGGCACGACGGGCGTCCGGCGAGATCCAGAAGACGGGTGAGCCGTTTCCGCCTCTCAGCTCCGGTACGTCTGGGCCCGTCACCCACTCGGTCTCCCAGCCAGACGGCGTGCGCCACGAGCAAAAGCCGTCAGGTGCGATCTCGCCGTTGGCCGGCGCCCCTGCCAGCGCGTTCTCCGCGTCGAAGCAGACGACGTTGCCGTCCGGCGTCGATGCCCCCGTGCCCGGGAGCGCCTTCCCGGTGCTGCCGGCTGGCGTCACCAGCTCGTACGCGCGATCAGCCGCGCTCGCTGGTGCCGCCGCGGCGACGCCGAGGCCGACGCCCACGACAGCCGCTGCGACGCGCTGGCGGCCCATTCGTGCCCTCATCTCCATCCCTCTCCTTGCAGTCCCGACCCGTCGACACCCGTGGAGGCATCGCCGGAGCTAGCACGCGACCATTTTGCAAACGCCTCTGTTCCGAGAGTACACAGAGCCCCCCGCAAAAAACAAATACGAAGTAGCTCGGAAGACCGAATTCCTCTTGTTCACAACCTCGACGCCGGTGTGGTGACGCGAGTGGACGGGCAAACGCGGTGAGCCCCGGAACGACAAGGGGCCGCGCAGATCATGCGCGGCCCCGTAGCTTGCCAATTTCCGGCAAGCAGATTATGTCGTTAGCTTATAACCGCACCGGGGAGCGTAACCGTCAGGCTGGCGTTAGCCGTGCCCGTGCAGATCGCCGGCGGGTTTAGGGTTCTCACGAGAGTTGCGGTGCCGGTCACGGTCACCGTGTTCGTTCCGTTCGCCGTGCCGGTGAACGTTCCGCTGTACTGGCACTGACCACCCAAGATGTTTCTGATTAGGATGGATATCGCAGCAGTGACAGTCGGTAGGGCAGTTCTTATCGTGATCGCGGAGACGTAGGCGCCCGACGAGATCGTGCCGCTGCAACCGCTGGCGACGAAGCCCGTCACGGAACCAGTCGTGCCAGACGCGCTTGCTCTGATGCCGGAGAGGTTACAGGCACCATTGCCTATCCCCGATATGGTGTTGAATCTACCGGTGCCCGCCGTCGTGCTGTACGGGTTCGGCGTGATCGTCGCCGATGCAGGACCGGCAAAGAAGGCGGCCACGATGACCGCCATCGCGGCCACGAGCGAGCCGCGCTTGAAGAGCTTCATGAGTCTTCTCCTAATTGTGTGGACGAACAATCACCGCGGTGCCTGATAGTGCCGGCGCCGCATGCCGCTTGATGAGCGTCGAGAGACCGCACGCCTAACTCAATGAGCACGACGCGTCCGGACGATCCCTGAACTCAGACTAGACAGACAAACCAGTAAACGACCTGATTTGCGTTGCGACCCCTGACAGGTAAGACCGTAGCACCGCCGTCTAGCAGATTGCAACCGACAAGGTCATCTCATTGTTACATCGATTGATGCACAATTACGATTTGATCCACATTCAGCAGGTTTTCTACAAGCGACGTGGTCGGCCCTATAGGAAGGCTACAAACGTACGACAGCGCTTTCCCAACCGCAGGGACACAAAACCCTCCGATCGAACCCCCTCCGATCGGATGTATGAGCGCTGACCGTCAACGCGCCAACGGCCTGCGCGCCCTAGGAGCGCCCCGCCGGCTCTCGCCCCGCGCGCTTGCCCGCCGCCCTGAAGCCGGGCAGCACGAAGGCGACGCGGGCGCCGCCCTCGGGCGAGCTGCCCGCGTAGATGCGGCCGCCGTGAGCGGCGACGATCGCGCGCGCGATCGCGAGGCCGAGGCCGGCGCCGCCGGTGCGGCGGGCGCGGGCGCTGTCGGTGCGGTGGAAGCGGTCGAAGACGCGGTCGCGCTGCTCGGGCGGTATGCCGGGACCGTCGTCCTCGAGCGCGAACTCGATCCGGCTGCGGCCGATCGGCGTGACCGTCAGCCGCACGAGGCCGCCGGGGGCGGTGTACTCGACGGCGTTGCGGGCGAGGTTGCGGACGACCTGGGCGATGCGGTCCTCGTCGGCGTGCAGGTTGCCGCGCGGCAGCGGGCCCAGCTCGAAGTTGCGGTCGGCGGTCAGCGTCAGCGAGTCGAACAGCTCCTCGACGAACGGTGCCAGCTCGACCGTCCCGGGCCGCACCAGCTCGCCCTCGTCGGCGCGCGCGAGCAGCAGCAGGTCCTCGACCAGCCGCTCCATCCGCAGCACCTCGGTGCGCACGACCTCGTCGACGTGGCGGACGTCGGCCTGCGTCACGTCGCTCTGCCGCGCCAGCACCTCCAGCTGCCCGCGGATCACCGTCAGCGGCGTGCGCAGCTCGTGCGAGGCGTCGGCGACGAAGCCGCGCTGACGCGCAAAGGCGTCCTCGAGCCGGTCGAGCATCGAGTCGAACGCGTCCGACAGCACGCGCACCTCGTCGCGCGGGCCTCTGGAGCCGATCCGCTGGGAGAGGTCGCCGGCGGTCACCTCGGCCGCCGTCGTCGCCATTCTGCGCAGCGGCTTCGACAGCCGCGTCGCGAACGCGAAGCCGAGCGCGATCGCGACCAGCAGCGTGACCGACCCCGCCACGAGGAAGGTCCGCGCGACGCCGCTCTGCGCCCGCCCGACCGACGCCGCCGACTCGCCGACGCCGATCTCGGCGACCTTTCTGCCGCCCCGCATGACCTTGACGAAGTAGAGCCGCAGCGGCTCGTCGTTGACGCGCACGGTCGAGAGGCCGAGGTCGGCGGTCCGCAGCGCGCGCGCCTCGCCGCTCTCGCGGCGCGGGCCGAGCACGTCGCGGCCGACGCGCTGGTCGCCCTCCTCCTCCGGGCTCAGCTCCGGCAGGTTGGAGACGACCGTGCCGCCTCTGATGCGGATCAGATACAGGCGCGAGGTGGCGCCGAAGGAACGTCGGTCCAGCAGGTACTCCTCGGCCGCCAGCGCGAGCGCTCTCGGTCTCGCGTCGTAGCCGAGCCGGTCGTCGACGGCCTGGGCGTCGGTGCGCAGGTCGCGGTCGATCTGATTTCGGACCTCGGTGCCGGTGCCGCGGTAGGTCGCGATGAAGGCGGTCCCGAGCGTGATCACGAGGATCAGCGAGATCGACAGCGCCAGTCGAGCGCGCAGACCGCGCAGCCAGCGCCAGCGCCTGCGGGAGCTGCCGTCGCTGCCCCCGCGTACGCTCATGGCCGGGTCGTCAGGCGGTACCCGACCGACCGCAGCGTGTCGATCGGCGCAGGTCTGCCCGGCAGTTCGAGCTTGCGCCGCAGGTAGCGGATGTAGACCTCGACGACGTTGGTGCCGGGGTCGAAGTCGTAGCCCCACACCGCGCTGAGGATCTGCTGCCGCGAGAGCGCCTGGTCGGGATGGCGCAGGAAGTACGCGAGCAGGTCGAACTCACGCGCGGAGAGGCGCAGCTCGACGCCGTCGCGGT
>DATIOB010000640.1:0-2863 GCA_035473605.1 Conexibacter sp. | reverse complement strand
AATGTTTGATATCAATTGGTGGCATTGGTTTGAATTTTGGAATTGATTTGTGAAAATTCTTAAGTTTGAGGCAATCTAGAATCCCGTCGCCGCCGGCGCCGTCGTCGTGTCCGTCAGCGAGCGCGGCGGCGAACCGGTGCGCGCGATCCGCTACGTCGCCGACGGCGAGGCGGCGCGGCGCAGCGGCCGCCGATGAGTTTCGAGCGCGGCCGCGGTCTGGGGTGCATGCGAGTTCCGCAGCACCACAGCGACCACGAGGAGTTCCGATGCGCACCCTGATCGTCACCGCGTTCGTCTCGCTCGACGGCGTCATGGAGGCGCCCGGCGGCGAGGCCGGCTACCGCAACAGCGGCTGGACCTTCAAGGACATCCCGTTCGACGAGGCGGCGTACGAGATCAAGGGCCGCGAACAGGAGGAGACGACCGCGCTCCTGCTCGGCCGGCGCAGCTACGAGGCGTTTGCGCCGGTCTGGCCGACGATGGACGACTTCGCCGGCTACAACGCGATGCCGCGCTACGTCGTCTCGACGACGCTGGCCGGGGACGACGCGCGCTGGCCGGCGACGGTGCTGCGCTCGCTCGACGAGGTGGCCGCGCTGAAGGCCACCGAGGGCGGGCCGATCGCCGTGCACGGCAGCGCCGCGCTCGGCCGCAGCCTCGCCGACGCCGGCCTCGTCGACCGTTACCACCTGCTCGTCTTCCCGCTGCTGCTCGGCGCCGGCAAGCGGCTCTTCAGCGACGCCGACAAGGACGCGACGAAGCTGCAGCTCGTCGAGCACGACGTCTATGCCAACGGCATCCAGAAGCAGGTCTTCGACGTGATCAGCTGAGCGCCGGCGGCTCCTCCTCGCCGACCAGGCCGCGCTTCGCCGCCCAGTGGCTCAGCTCGTGGCGCGAGGAGAGCTGCAGCTTGCGCAGCACCGAGCCGACGTGCGTCTCGACGGTGCGCGGGCTGATCCCGAGCCGGACGCCGATCGCCTTGTAGGCGTAGCCGCGCGCGAGGTGGTGGAGGACCTCGCGCTCGCGCGGCGTCAGCTGGTCCAGCTCGTCGTCCGCCGCCTCCTGCGGCGGCGCGCTGAACGCCTGCAGCACGAAGGCGGCCAGCCGCGGGCTGAAGTACGGCTCGCCGTCGCGCACGCGCGCGATCGCGTCGAGCAGCGCCGCCGTGTCGATCGTCTTCGTGACGTAGCCGCGCGCGCCGGCGCGCACCATCGGCACGACGTCCTCGGCGGCGTCGGAGACCGACAGCGCGAGGAAGGCCGGCGCGTCGGCCTCGCCGCGGAACGCCTCCAGCACCGCCAGGCCGCCGCCGCCCGGCAGGTGGACGTCGAGCAGCACGACGTCGGGCGAGGCGCCGCCGATCACGGCGATCGCCTCCTGCGGCGTCGCCGCCTCCCCGACGACGTCGCAGGCGGCCGCCAGCTCGGCGCGCACGCCCGCGCGGAAGAGGTGGTGGTCGTCGACGATCACGACGAGCGGCCGGTCACTCATCCGCTTCTCCGGTCGCGTCACCGAGCCGCAGCGCGACCTCGGTCCCCTCGCCGGGGACGGAGTCGACGCTGGCCGTGCCGCCCGCGCCCGCCATCCGGCCGACGATCGCGTCGCGCACGCCGCGCCGCTCGTTCGGGACCCGTTCGAGCGCGAAGCCGCCGCCCTCGTCGCGCACGTAGACGGCCGCGCCCCGCTCCGACAGCTCGGCGAAGACGACGATCGCGGCCCCCGGCGCGTGGCGGGCCGCGTTGCGCAGCGCCTCGCGCGCGGCCGCCACGAGCGCGCGGCCGGGCTCGTCGAGCGGCCGGTCGCCGAGCACCGTCACCTCGACGTCGACGCGCTCCTCGGCCTCGACCTCCTCGACGGTCGCGTGCAGCGCGCCGGCGAGCGTCGCCGCCCCCAGCTCCGCCTCGCCCGCCATCCAGGCGCGCAGCGCGCGCTCCTGGCCCTTCGCCAGCCGCGCGACGGCGGCCGGGTCGCCGGCCTGCCGCTGCACCAGCGCGAGCGTCTGCAGGACCGAGTCGTGCAGGTGCGCGGCGACGCGCAGCCGCTCGTCCTCGCGTGCCTGCGCGAGCTGATCGCGGTCGCCGCGCGCGGCCGCGCCGACGAGCAGCGGCACGAGCACGAGGACGAGGCCGCCGAGCGCGACGAGCAGCACGACCAGCAGCGCGAGCGCGATCCCGGTGTCGGCCAGGTACGGCCCGACGATGCCGAGGCCGACGAGCGTCGACCAGCCGATCAGCAGCGCCCCGGAGCCGGCCTGCCACGGCAGCGCGCGGACGCGCTCGACGGCCGTCATCCGCTGCCACGGCGAGCGCTCGGCGCGGCTGCCGGCGCGCGCCGTGCGGCGCCGCAGGTCGTCGCCGATCAGGACCACGCCGGCGGCGGCGCCGAGCAGCGCGACGGCGAGCAGGAAGACCGACTGGCGGCCGTCGAAGCGGGCGATCGCCAGCAGCAGCAGCCCGGCGGCGCCGACCGCGATCGCGGCCAGCAGCGCGCCGCCCTCCGCGCTGCGCAGCCGCCGCACGGCCGGCGGGCCGAGCACGAGCGCGACCAGCGGCAGCACGCCGGCGGCCAGCGCGACGGCGGCGGCGCGCGCCGCCCCGTCGCGCGCCGCGAGCGCGAGCACGAGCGCGGCCAGCAGCACGACGCCGATCAGCGCGGTCGCCCGCCAGGCGGGATCGCGCAGCCGCGCCGCCATCATCTGCGCGGCTCCGCGCGTTTGGCGGGGCGCGCCGGCACAACGGCGCGGTTGGCACGCGCTCTCGCGGCGGCACCCGCCGCTGCGGCGCGGTCGGCGGCGCCGGGCGCGCACGCCCCGCGCTCCAGCTCGCGCAGCCGTCGTTCGTCGCCGACCGTGCCGTCGTGCGGC
>DATIOB010000639.1:0-6547 GCA_035473605.1 Conexibacter sp. | reverse complement strand
AAGAGCAAGGCGCGCATCGATGCGTTCGAGCAGCTGCAGAGTGAGGAACAGCAGGCCAAGGTCGCGACCAACGAAATCGTGATCCCGCCGCCGGTGCGCCTTGGAAACGACGTCGTCATCGCCAAGAACCTGAAGAAGGCGTTCGGCGACCGTCTGCTGTTCGAGAATATGAGCTTCTCGCTTCCGCGCGGCGGCATCGTCGGCGTGATAGGGCCCAACGGCGCCGGCAAGACGACGCTCTTCAAGATGATCACCGGCCAGGAGCAGCCCGACGCGGGCACGTTCAAGGTCGGCGAAACGGTCAGACTGGCCTACGTCGACCAGTCGCGTGACGCGCTCGATCCGGAGAAGACCGTCTGGCAGGAGATCTCCGGCGGCGACGACCAGATCTCGGTCGGCGACCAGAAGATGAGCTCGCGCGCCTACACGTCGGGGTTCAACTTCAAGGGCACCGACCAGCAGGCGAAGGTCGGCAAGCTCTCCGGCGGTGAGCGCAACCGCGTCCACCTCGCGAAGCTGCTGCGCTCCGGCGGCAACCTGCTGCTGCTCGACGAGCCGACCAACGACCTCGACGTCGACACGCTGCGCGCGCTCGAAGAGGCGCTGCTGGCCTTCGGCGGCTGCGCCGTCGTGATCTCCCACGATCGCTGGTTCCTCGACCGCATCGCGACGCACGTGCTCGCGTTCGAAGGCGACTCGCAGGTGCGCTGGTTCGAGGGCAACTTCGAGGCGTACGAGGAAGAGCGCCGCGCGCGCCTCGGCGCGGAGGCCGACCGGCCGCACCGCGTCACGTACAAGAGACTGGTTCGCGGCTAGCCGATCGGCCGGGGGCCGCTCGCCTCCAGCCGCGAACTTGGGAGATCGCCTGGGGGCGATCTCCCGGTTCTTGCCTCTCTACTTCTTCTTGCAGCCGGCGATCGTCAGGCGGTCGGCTCGGCGCAGCAGCCTGCCGTTCTGCGCCCGCAGGCCCTGGCGCGCTCTCGCCAGGCGGGCCGCCTTCGTGCAGAGGTCGCGCACGACACCGACCGGCCCGCTGCTCGCCGGCAGGCTCAGCTGGAAGCGCGACAGCGGCACGTCGGGGATCCGGTCGAACGTCGTCGTCAGGCGCAGGTCGCGCGTGATCACAACTCTGCCGACGAGGTCGATCGCGACGTCGCCGCGCAGCTGCACGACGATGTCCGGCAGTCTCCGCGCCGGGTTTCTGACGAAGTACGCCGGACCGCTGAGCGCATGCGGCAGCAGCGGCGTCACCGCCGTCGCCGTGCCGATCCGCGCCGCGGCGCCGCACGATCCCGCGTCGTAGGCCGCCTGTGTGCACGCTCTTCTGACGACCTCCAGGCGCGCGTTGAGGACCTTCGGCAGCGCCAGCCGCACGCTGCGGTTGGCCGCCTGCCCGGCCGGCTGCGTCAGCGTCGCGACCAGCGACGTACGTCGGCCGGCGCGCGTCTGGCCTCTGGCGCCGACTCTGATCGCCAGCCGCGGCGCATAGGCGAGCGAGCGGCAGCCGCCGACCTGGTAGCGCGCGGAGCGCTGCGCGACGGCGCCGCCGGTCGCGCCGATTGCGGCCCCGACGGTGCGCGGGGTGCAGCTGGTCGGGTTGAGCATGAAGCCCGGCTTGTCGATCGCGACGCGGACGGAGCGGATCTGCAGCGGGATCCCCTGCAGGATCGTCGGCAGCGGATCGGAGGCGATCCGCAGCGCCGCGGTGTGCAGGTCGACGCCGACCGCGGCGCGCACGACGACGGTCCCGAGGTCGAACGGGCCGGCCTTCGCCGGCACGACGATCGAGAGGCCGTACGGCGCGCCTCTGTAGGGGCCGGTGACGTAGACGCGGCCGGGCAGCTCGAACGGCAGCGAGCCGGGGCCGGCGCTCGTCTGGGCGCTGCCGATGCGCGACTCCTCGCCGCAGCTCCCGGCCGCCGCCTGCGCCGCGCCGCAGAGCGGCGTGCTCGCCAGTCTCGGCAGCAGGCCGGGCGGCATCGTCACGTCGATCGCCTTCAGCAGGTCGTCGCCGTCAGTGCGGGCGAACGTCAGCGAGAAGGCGCTCGCGGCGCCCGCCTGCGTGCTCGCCGAGCCGGCGCTGAAGGCCGGCGCGAAGCCGCTCGGCGCGCCGTCGCAGGCGATCTCGAAGGAGTCGGTCGAGCGGGCCGGCTGACCGCCTCCCCACGGCGTGATCGCCGTCGTCGTGATCGCCGGGCCGCAGGCGCGCGGGTTGGCCAGCGGTGCGCGCGGGCCGCCCTTCAGCGCCACCGTCAGATGCTCGAACGGCAGCTGCGGGTTGTTCGCGAAGGTCGCGGTGACCTGGCCGCTGACGGGGTCGAGGTCGATCTCGCCGGGCAGCTTCAGCCGCACGCCCGCCCCCTCGGCGACCAGCACCATTCTCAGCAGGCGCGTCGCCGTCTGGTCGAGCAGGAAGACCGAGCCGGTCATCGGTCTCGCCAGCAGCGGCGTGTCGATCCGGACGCTGCCGATCTTCGACGCGGCCGGGCAGTCCGGCACCTCGGAGGTGGCGAGCTGCATCGCCGCCGCCGCGCACGTTCTCAGTCCGTCGGAGGCCGACGGCGAGACGACCGTGCCCTGCGGCAGCGTCACGACGACGTCCTTGACGGGCGGCGTCGCGAGCCCGTCGACGGTCTGGTCCTGCGGCACGTCCAGCTCGACCGTCCAGCCGGCCGGCGCGCCGGCCCTCGTCGTGTCGGGGCGGGCGCTGCCGGTCGCCGCGAAGCGCTGCTGCTCGCAGCCGGTCAGCTGCGCCATCGGGGCGGTCGCGTCGATCGTTCTGCCCGGGTTGTCGTAGGTCTCGATCGAGATCTCCGCCTGCGTCGGGCCGTCGCAGGTCGCCGCGTTGGTCATGAAGGGGCGGATCGGATGTCTGCCGTCGAGCGGCGGGCGCCCGGTGCTGCCGCTGCCGTCGTCGTCGTGGCTCGGGTCGCCCGGCACCCCCCACAGCGTCAGGTCGGCCGACGACATCGCGCCCTGCGTCGGCAGCCCGGTGATCGTCGTGCGCAGACCGTGGTCCTCGTCGCGGACCGAGACGAGCATGTGGATCGGCAGCGACATCTTGATGAAGGCGAACTCGGCCGGGGCGCCGTGCGAGGGCTCGACGTTGTAGACCGGATTGGGCTCGTCGCCGGGCATGAAGAAGACGTTCGCGCGCATCACGCCGACCTGCGACTCCGGCGGGCATTCGCCAGCGAAGAAGTCGGAGGCGGCGCAGCGCGGGATCGCGCCCGGATCGCCGACGAGGCCCGGCGGCAGATCGACGACGACGTCGCGCGCGGTCTCCAGCGGACGCGGCATCTCCCACATCGGCAGGACCGGGTGCGGCGTCAGCACGCTCGTGAGCGCGAATCTGACGTTGAGGTCGGGGTGACCGCCGGCCTGCGTCGTCGAGGTCGACACGCCGACACTCCCGTCGACGAAGCCGAACGGCTCGGCGGCATGCGCCGCGGCGGCGCCGGTGAGCGCCGTCGCGAGCGCGAGGCAGAGCGTCACGAGGACGCGTGCGAGTGGTCGCGAGCGGCGCGAGGTCGCGGTCATCTTGGTCTCCTGGCGATGGTCAGGCACGGGCGCCTCTTCTGCTCGGCACCGGCCGCTTCAGCACGAACGCGAGCCGCCGGGGTTCGGCGACCTGCCGGTGCACGACGTCGACGCGGACGCGCAGCGCGTCGCGGCGGGCGAGCTGTGCGCGGGCGGCTCTGGAGAGCCGCAGCGTCAGCCGCACCGTGCCGGCGCGCTTGAGCGTGCGCGTCGCGGTCGCGCTCTTTCGCCACCGTCTGCCAGCCTTGAACGTCGTCGTCGCGGTGACGCGGCCGGACGTGTCGGAGGCGACGGCGAGCGTCACCGCGCGCCCCTGAGCGAGCTTGCGCTGCGCGGCTCTCGACAGTCTCGCGACCGTCATCGAGGGGTTGGCCGGGAAGGGCGGCGCGCTGTCCGCCGGATCGCCGGGGCCGTTGAAGCCCTCGCTCGGATTGCCGGGCGCCGGCGTGCGCGGGGCGGGCTCGCCCTGGCAGCCGTCGCCGAGACAGCCCTCGCGCGGATCGCGCGGCGCCGGCAGGTCGTCGCCGTGGCGCGCCGCGTAGACCTTCAGGTGGTCGTCGTCGATCCACGGCAGCAGCCGGGCGTAGGTCTTGAAGAAGACGTCGCCGTCGTCGCTGACGCCGGCGAGGGTCGCGCCGACTCTCGCGTCGCCGCCGCTGATCAGGAAGCGGACGCCGTCGTGCCAGGCGTAGACGTCGGTCAGCTCGTTGCGATCGCCGGGCTCGAGCGCGGTGGGCGTCTGAAAGTAGATCCAGCTGCCGTCGTCGGAGGTCGCCTGGCGGGCGATCTGGAGCGTCTGCAGCACGTCGCCGAAGTCGACGAACTCGGCCGGGGTGCCGTCGTCGGCGCAGCTGATGCAGTCGAAGCCGCCGTCGGCGGTGGCGCGGAACAGCTGGCCGACGTCGCTGCCGTTGCCGCCGCCGACGCCGTCGATCACCGCCCGCGTCGCCCACACGATCGACGAGCCGTCAGCGGTCGCCTGCGTCGGGAGACGGCTGCCGGCCTCGAAGGCGTTCAGCTCGAACGGCGGGTCGCCGAAGCTGGCCGCGGCGGTCTGGATCGCGCTCGGCTCCTGCTCGCCCGTCTTGACCCACAGCGTCGCCTCGACACCGTCGTCGGAGTCGAACCAGAGCCGCTGGCCGTCGTCGGAGAGGTTGACCGTGCGCAGCGTCTCACCGGCGTCGGTCACGGCACCCGTCAGGCGCGTGCGCGCGCCGCTTGCGACGTCGTAGCGGTAGACGTCGTCGGCGCCGTTGGCGTCGGCCGCGTCGAGCGCGAGCGCGGTGCGGATGAAGATCGCGCCGAGGTCGGTCGTGTGGCCGACGAAGGTCGCGTCGCCGTCGGGGCCGGAGAGCGGGGCCGAGAGGTCGATCGTCCCCTCGCCCTCGCGCCAGAGGTAGACGTGGCGCGCGATCGGGTCGAAGGTGTCGGGGTCGGTGCAGCCGGCGCGCGAGGTCAGCACGACCGTGCGCGCGTCGGCGGAGACGCCGCTCTGGCGCTGCCGCCGGCCGGCGTCGTCGGGCGCCTCGGCGCCGCAGGTGACCAGGCGCGGGACGTCGGCGCCGACCGCGGTCAGCGCGCCGTCGTCGCTGCCGTCGTCCTCCCACACGAAGACGTCGGTCTTCGGGCCGGGGAAGTCGGGGAACAGCTCCGCTCTGTCGGAGTTGAGCGAGAGCTGGACGACGAGGCGGCCGAGGTCGGCGGTGCGGTCGACGAGCTGCAGCGGGCCGCCGATCGACTTCCAGCCGCCGCCGGGCTCGCTCAGCGCCAGCTCGTTCGGGGTCATGAAGAACGAGCCCGGCTTGACGCCGCCCGTCACCATCCGCGTGAGGTCGTCAGAGATCGCGACCGTCGCCGGGGCGAGCAGCGGCGACGTGAACGGCGAGGAGACGCGGCGATAGGCCTGCTCCCAGCCGGCCGCCGCTCGACGGACGGTGAAGACGCCGTTGACGTCGGCGACCTCGCTGCCGATCGCGCCGCGGTCGCCGTCCGGGAACAGCCACGCTCTCGTGTAGTCGAAGCCCTTCGACGCCAGCGGCGAGACCAGCTCGTAGTGCAGCTCCGGCGGCAGCTGCGCCGTCGCGGTGCCGGGCACGGCAAGGGCGAGCGCGCCAGCGATCAGCGCGCCCGCGAGTGGCAATCTCATTGGGTTCCTTCTCTCCTCCGGTCCACCCGCGCGAGCTGCTCCGAGCCACCAGCCAGCCGCCGCGGGATCCTGATTCAACGGATAATAAACAGTGTTGTCTCAGCGTGCGCAGGTGGCGCGTCAGCAGTCAGACGTGAGGGCGTTTCGGCGGCGGCGGACGTGTCAGCCGGCGATGCGGGTTCGGCGCCGTCGGCCGGCCGGTAGGCTGGCGCCATGACACAGATTTCGAGAGCCGTGCTGATCACCGGCTGCTCGTCGGGCATCGGGCGCGCGACGGCGCTGCGCCTCGCGACCGGCGGCTGGACCGTCTACGCGAGCGCCCGTCGCGTCGAGGCGATCGCCGACCTCGCCGACGCCGGCTGCAGACTGCTCGCGCTCGACGTCACCGACGAGGCGTCGATGGTCGCCGCCGTCGCGCAGGTCGAGCGCGAGGCCGGCGCCGTCGGCGTGCTGATCAACAACGCCGGCTACAGCCAGAGCGGGGCGATCGAGACGGTGCCGCTCGACGCCGTCCGGCGGCAGTTCGAGACCAATGTCTTCGGGCTCGTGCGGCTGACGCAGCTCGTGCTGCCGGCGATGCGCGCGCAGGGCTGGGGCAAGATCGTCAACCTCGGCTCGATGGGCGGCCGGCTGACCTTCCCCGGCGGCGGTCACTATCACGCGACCAAGTACGCGCTGGAGGCGCTCAGCGACGCGCTGCGGTTCGAGGTCGCCGGCTTCGGGATCGACGTCGTGCTGGTCGAGCCGGGCCTGATCACGACCGAGTTCGGCACGACCGCGCTGGCGTCGCTGGCCGACGCGGGCGATCCGGCGCCCGCGGCCGAGGCGGCGGCCTCCGACTGCGACCCCTACGCCCACTTC
>DATIOB010000638.1:0-4741 GCA_035473605.1 Conexibacter sp. | reverse complement strand
GACGACCTCGACCGCGGTCGCGGGGACGGCGAGCGCGCCGTCCCTATCGACGATCAGCACGCCGTCGCCGCCGCGCGTCGCCGCGACGCAGCCGACGCCGCGCTCGACCAGCATGCGGCAGCCCGCTTCGAGGTCCTCGGCGCCGGTGAAGCCGAGCACCTGCTCGTCGTTGGGGAGGAACCAGTCGAGCTGCGGCAGCGCGCCGGCGATCCACTCCAGCACGCCCATGTCGCCGGGCGCGAGCACATCGGCCGAGGTCGTGATCCCGCGCTCCTTCGCGCGCGAGAGGATCTCCGCCGCCTTCTCGCCGCCGAGGAACTCGGGGCCGCCGAGGTGCAGGTGCGTGGCGCCGTCGAGCAGCGCGTCGGTCACGTCGTCCGGTCCGTAGGTGGCGTTCGCGCCGATCACGTGGAAGGCCGGGCGCGAGCCGTCCGGGCGGATCGGCAGCACGCTCGCCGACGTCTGCGCCTCCTCGCGCCGCAGCAGGTGCGCGGTGGCGACGCCGTCGCGCTCCAGCAGCGCCAGCAGCGAGTCGCCGAGCGCGTCGGTTCCGATCGCACCGGCGCTGCGCACGCTCGCGCCGAGCCGGCTGAGCACGAGCGCCGTGCCGCCGGCCGAGCCGGCCGCCGTCATCTTGATCTGCTCGACGAGCGCCCCGCCCTGCCCCTCGGGGATCTCGGTGACGGGGCGGACGAGGACGTCCAGCACGTGGACTCCCATCGCGACGACGATCTGCTCGCTCATCTGCTGCGCTCCTCTTCGGTGATCTGTCGCGGGGCGCCGTAGCCACGGGCGATCGCCGCCTCCACGACCGCGCTGCGCGCGGCCTCGTCGAGCACGCGCGGGGTGCCGAGCTGCGACGCTCGCCACCAGACCGTCGCCGCCCATTCGAGCAGCTCGGTCGCGCGCACGGCGCCCTCGACGTCGGCGCAGAACGCGATCGTGCCGTGGTTGGCCAGCAGCGCAGCGGTCCGTCCCTCCAGCGCCGCGACGGCGGAGGCGGCCAGCTGCGGCGTGCCGAAGGTCGCGTACGGCGCGACGCGCACCGGGCCGCCGAGCAGCAGCATCTCGTAGTGGACGCAGGGCAGCTCGTCGAGCACGCAGGAGAGCGCGGTCGCGACCGGCGCGTGCGTGTGCACGACGGCGCCGGCGCCGTGGGCGGCGTAGACGCCGAGGTGCAGGTCCAGCTCGGAGGTGGGGGCGAGCGTGCCGGCGAGCGGCCTGCCGTCGAGTGCCGAGACGACGGTCACGTCGCTCGGCGTGACGTCCTCCAGCCGCGCGCCGGTCGGCGTGATCGCGACGGCGTCGCCGCAGCGCGCGCTGACGTTGCCGGCGGTGCCGGCGACGAGGCCGGCGGCGGCGAGGCGATTGGCGGCGTCGGCGACCTGGGCGCGGGCGACGGTGAGCTCGGCGGCGAGTTGCATCACGGCGGCGGCGAACGTAACATGAATGCGACTTCATGTTCAAGTCCGAGGCCGAGACCCAGCGCCGCGTGCCGCGCCAGCAGCGCTCGCGCGAGAAGCACGAGCGGATCCTCGACGCCGCCGACACGCTGCTGGCGCGCGCCGGTTCCGACACGCGCGCCGCCACGCTGACGACGACGCGGATCGCCGCGGAGGCCGGCGTGGCGGTCGGCTCGCTCTACTCGTACTTCGCCGACAAGGAGGCGATCGCCGAGGCGGTCGCGCTGCGGCACTGGCAGCGCTTCGCCGACCTCGTCGCCGCCACGGCCGAGGCGGAGGAGCGCGACCGCTCCGCCGACCCGCTCGCGACCGTGCTCGACACGCTCGCCGCCGGCTTCCGCGGCCAGCCCGCCTTCCGCGCGCTCTGGTACAGCGAGCTGCGCAGCGAGCGCGTGCGCGCGGCTACGCGGCCGGTGCGCGACCAGGTCGGAGCCTCGCTGCGTCGCGTCCTGAAAGCCCACTGGCCGGACGCGTCGGGCGCGCAGCTCGACACCGCCGCGCGGATGATCGTGCTGGTCGGCGACGGGATCCTGCGCGAGGCCTTCCGCATCGACCCCGACGGCGATCCGACGCTGCTGCGCGAAGGCCGCGCGATGCTGCAGGCGTACGCCGAGCGGGCGCTCGCGTAGCGCGGGCGAGCCGCGCTCAGCCCAGCTCGAGCAGCGAGATCTCCGGCGGCGCGCCGAGGCGCAGCTTCGGCGCCTGACCGCGCTCGACGCCGACCCCGCGGCTGACGTAGATGCGGCGGCCGTCGAGCGTGTGGAGGCCGCCGGCGGCGACCTCGCGCGGGACCCCGCTCGCCGTTCTCAGCGGGCCGAGGAAGGGGAGCTGGAGCTGGCCGCCGTGGGTGTGGCCGGCGACGACGAGGTCGAGCCGCGTCTCAGGTCTCAGGCGCAGGACGGGATCGGGGCGGTGCGCGAGCAGGATCCGCACGTCGCGCGCTCCCGGTCGGGCTTCGAGCGCACGGATCGCAGCGCGCGCGTCAGCCGTGACGTAGTGCTTCTCGATTCCGGCGATCGTGATGCGGCGGTCGCCGACGCGCGTCGTGACCAGCTCGTTCTCGAGCAGCCGGATCCCGCTGCCGTCGAAGATCGCGCGCGCCTGCTCGGCGGTCTCCTGGTCGCCCTGCACGGCGAAGACGCCGCCGGGCGCTCTCAGACGGGCGAACAGCTCGCGCAGCTTCGGCAGCTCGCGGGCGCGCTCGGCGGGGGAGCCGTCGATGTAGTCGCCGGGCAGCAGGATCACGTCCGGTCTCTGCTCCATCACGCGCGCGACCGCCTCGCGCTCGTGCTCGCCGAGGCGGTCGAACTGGATGTCGGCGAGCACCGCGACGCGCACGCTGTCCGCGCCGGCGCGCGCCTGGTCGAGCGGCACCTGCGCCCGTTCGAGCACGAGCCGCTGCGGCTCGACGAAGCTGGCGTAGGCGCCGACCGGCGCCAGCAGCAGCCCGAGCATGACCAGCCCGCGCAGCAACCAGCCGCCGGCGCGCCAGCCCAGCAGCGCCAGCGCGACCGCCGCGATCGGCAGCGCGACCACGGCGTCGAGCCACAGCACGTGGGCGACGCCGAAGGGGCGGTCGAGGCCGGCGCCGACCATCAGCGACAGCTTCACCCCGACGAGCGCGATCGCGAGCGCGATCCCGGCCAGCAGCAGCGGCAGCGGCGGTCGTCTGCGCACCGCCCAGGCGACCAGCGCGCAGGCGATCAGGGCGTCGATCGCGGTCGAGATCGCGTAGGCGGTGGGCCCGACGTGCATCGCAGAGACCCTCACGACATTGGTTGAAGGAACGCTAAAGCGCCGCGTTCCGGTGACGTGCGCGGACACTCCGGCGGGAATACTCAGCAAAGACGATCGAGCTGGCCGAGCTGCGCGGCGCCTGGGAGGCGGTCGACGCGACGCTGCTGCCGTATTGATGCGCGCTGCCGCCGGCATCACTGCGGGATCGGGGGTCTCAGCGACCCCCTGTCCCGCGATGATGCCCGGCGGCACGGGTAGGTTGAGCGGATGGAACCGGAGCTGAGCGACGAGGAGCTGCGCATCCTGCGCGCCGCCCGTGACGGCCGCATCCACTCGGCCGGCCACTGGATCATCGACGGCGAGTCGCGCCCGGAGCGGCGCGCGCTGGACGCCGTCAAGCAGCGCGGCTGGCTGACCGACGCGATCGCGCGCGGGAACTGGACCTACGAGCTGTCGCCGAGCGGCCGCGCGGCGCTGGAGGCGGCGGAGCCCGGCGGGCCCGACGACGCCCCCGGCCCGCCGGAACCGCCGCTGCCACGCACCGCCTGACGCGCGTCCGCGGGCGCTTCGACGCGCTTCAGCCCGCGCTCAGCCCGGGACCGCGCGCGGCGTCGCGCCGACGCGGGCGAGCAGCTCGTCCCAGGCGACGGCGCGGTCGTGCGCGTCGGCGCGCGCGGGGACACCCGGGGCGGTCGGCGGCGGGACCGGCAGCAGCTCGACCGCCGAGGCGGCGAGCTGCTCCAGCCGCTCGGCGGCGTCGCGCAGCAGCCGCTCGCGGTCGCCGCCTCTGCGCGGCGGCGTGACGAGCAGCACGAGCACGCCGCGCGAGGCGAGCAGCGCGGCGGTCGGCGCGGCCGCGGCGGCGGCCTCCTCGTCGGCGGTGCCGTCGAGCACGAGCGCGCTGGTGGAGGTCCGTTGCGCCGGCAGGAAGAGCGTCGCGGCGAGCCCGTCGCGCCAGCGCCGCACGCGCGCGCCCTCGGCGAGCACGCTGCGCGTCAGCGTGCGCGAGGCGGCGCGGCCGTCGGGCGCCTCGACGCGCACGTCGAGCGACACCGGGCGCAGCGACTGCAGCGCCGCGACGGCGCCGCCGCTGCTCTTCGCCGGCGTCCACGCATCGCTGAGCGTCAGCGGGTCGGAGGCCTGCGCGCGCCAGACGCGGCCGTCGTCGTCGCGCAGCCGCGCGCGCCAGATCAGCGTGTCGCCGGCCGGGCCGCCGAGCCCGCGCACGTTCAGCGCCAGCGGCTCGTCGAGCAGGCCGCCGCTCGCGGCGCGCAGCTCGAGCCCGCCGCGACCGCCGCCCGCGCCCGCCGCGCCCGCGCCGCCACCGCCGCCGCCCGCGCCCGCCGCGTCCGCGCCGCTCACCCTTCGATCCGATCGCGGAACGAAGCGGACGGCTGCACGGCGGCGCCGAGCGCGTGCGCCTGCTCGGTCAGCCATAGATCGGAGGTGACGACCCACGTCGCGGCCGGGTTGGGCGCCGCCTTCAGCCGTCGCACGATCTCCTCGTCGGCGGCGTTGGCGCGCGCTCTCGGCGCATGCGC
>DATIOB010000637.1:0-4488 GCA_035473605.1 Conexibacter sp. | reverse complement strand
GCCGTCGAGCAGGCCGACCTCGACGGCTGGATCCACGCGCCGTCGCTGCAGCATGCCGCGACCGCCGCGGTGCTGCGCTCGGGCTTCCGCTCCCACGACGGCGACGCGACGCTCGCCGTCGACCTCGACTCACGCCGCGCGCGGACCGCGCGCTGGCTGCTCGGCGGCGTGCGGCGCGGGCAGGAGCTGGGCGCGCTGCTCGGCTACCGCTTCGAGCGCGCGCTGCACGACAGCGACCTCGACACGCTGATCGACGACGCGCGCGCCGCCTACCCGGCGCCGGTCGCGCCCGAGCCGGCCGACGGCGCCGGCGCCCCCGAGCGCTGGCGCCGCAGCGCGGAGGCGATCGCCGCGCGCAACGTCGTCGACGGGATGGCGCTGGCGCGCGACGCCGAGCGCGCCAAGACGCTGCTGCCCGCCGCCGGCGCGCAGATCGACGACCTCGCCGACGCGCTCGACGCCGTCGGCGACCTGCTGCTGGCCGAGTCGGTCCACCACCTCGTCGGCGGCAACGCTATGCGCGCCGGCCTCTCGGCCGACTCGCTCGGCCGCGGCGAGGACGTGCCCGACCGCTTCGACGTGCTGCGCACGCCGCACCGCGCGCGCGGCGTCACCCACCGCGCCGCCGCGCTGCTGCCGGCGGCGCCGCCGCGGCCGGCCGGCTGGAGCGCCGACGCGCTGACCGCGCTCGACCCGCGCGTCGAGGCGTGGGCGGCCGACGCGCTCGGCCCCGCCGCCGGCTGGCGCCTGACCGGCGCGCTCCTGCTCGAGGACGGCAGCGAGCGGCCGTTCGCGCGCGGCGCCGAGGAGCTGGGGCTCGGTGCGCTGTCGACCGCGCTCGCGCTCGCCAGCCCCGACCCCGCCCGCATCGACGGCCGCATCGCGGAGCTGGAGGGCGCGCCGAGAGCGCGCGTGCGGCGCGACGGCGCGAGCTGGCCGGCGCTGCGCGGCGTCGCGACGCGCCTGCGGACGCTGCTCGCCTCCGCGCAGCCGCTGCTGCCCGCCCATCTCGCCGCCGGTGAGGCGGCGGCGCAGATCACGCCCGACTGGGCCGAGCTGCAGAGACGCCTGAGCGCCTTCGTCGCGACGCTGCCGGGCCGCGGCGACGGGGCCACGGCGGCCGGGCGGCTGAACGCGCTCGCGCGCGAGAGAGCGCCCGACGAGGCGTGGCTGCGCGGTGTCCAGCCGGTGCTGGCGGAGGCGCTCGGGGCGGCCGTGCCGATCGCGCCGCTGCTGAGCGGCGCGAGACTCGGCCCGGTCCCGGCCGGCGCCGGCGGCGCCGCGCTCGCCGACTGGGCCCGTCGCGCCGGCACGGTGCGGCCGGCGGTGCGCACGTGGCACGAGCTGCTGCTGCTGAGCGGCGCCCGCGCGGGCCGCGTCGCCCCGCTGCGCGCCTCGCAGTCGCCGCGCGCGGGTGAGGACGACCGCTGGATCGGCGGGACCTTCCCGGCGGCCGACCAGCCGCCGGCGCGCCAGCAGATCGCGTTCCACCTGCCGCACCCGCTGCCCGCCGGCAGAGCGTTCGCGGGGATCGTCGTCGACGAGTGGGTCGAGCTGCTGCCCGGCTCCGAGGCGCTCGCCGAGACCAAGCGCGGCAGAGACGCGGAGCCGGCCGAGTCGGAGCTGACCGGCCTCTCCTTCCACTTCGACCGGCCCGACGCGAAGGCGCCGCAGGCGATCCTGCTGGCGATCCCGCCCGACCCGCGCCGCGGCTGGACCGAGGACGGGCTGGCGCTCGTCGTGCGCGACACGCTGGAGCTGGCGAAGCTGCGCGCCGTCGACCTCGGCGACCTGCCGCTGCTCGACGACGTGCTGCCGGGCGTGCGGCTGAACCGCTTCTCGCCGCTCGGCTCGCTCGCGACCGACTACTGGATCGAACTGGCGGACTGAACGATGCGCAGGCTCCAGGACTCGCTCGGCAACCCGCTCTTCGACGGCGACGACAGCTACCGGCTGGAGCCGCTGCCGCGCAGCGACGAGGTCGTCTCCGGGCTCGCGGCACGGATCCACGACCCCGCCTGGGCGCTGACGCGCCAGTGGCAGCTCGGCGAGTTCGCCGCGCAGGACGCCGGCTCGCCGGTCGTCGTCGAGCTGGCCGGTTCGAGCACGCTGATCTCGCAGTGGAGACCGGCGCTCGATCCGGCGCAGCCGTGGATCCCGTACCACCCCAGAGACGGTCCGCTCGACGTGCCGATCGAAGCGGAGGATCCGAGCCCCGGCGACCTGCGCACGCGCGTCGAGGGCGGCGCGCAGCTCGTGCGGCTGCTGGAGGAGGCGAGACTGTCGGCGAAGCTGCCGGAGCTGCTGGCGGCCTTCCCGCTCGTGCCGGACCTGGAGGAGGACGAGACGGCGACGACGGCCGGCGACGGGCTCGACCTCGTGACGCTGCTGGCCGAGCGGGTGCCCGACGCGCAGGCGCTGGCGGCGGCGATCGATTCCGGTCCGCTGCCGGTCGGCGGGCTCGGCAGAGTGCCGGCGCAGTGGCGCGCGTGGTGGGGCGAGCTGGTGCGCGACCACGGTCCCGACGCCTTCGACGGCCACCGCTTCGAGCACCGCGCCGCCTTCTCGGTCGGCGAGCGCGTGCTGGTCGCCGACGAGTACCACGGCGACGGGCTCGACTGGTACTCGGTCGACGTCGACCCCGGCGCGACGCCAGGCCCGGCCGGCGCGACGATCGCCTTCAGACGCGAGGCGATCGCCTCGCCGGTCCGCTTCGGCGGCCTGCCGGCCGACCGCTTCTGGGAGCTGGAGGACGCGCAGGTCGACCTCGCCTCCGCCGACGTCGGCACGCTCGACACCGGCCGGCTGCTGCTGATCGCCTTCGCCGAGGTCTACGGCAACGACTGGTTCCTGCTGCCGCTGGAGGTGCCGGCCGGCTCGCTGACCTCGATCGCGTCGGTGACGGTGCTCGACACCTTCGGCCGCAGACGGACGATCGAGCGCGCCGGCCGCGACGACCCGGCGTGGAGCATGTTCACGCTGCGCGGCGCCGACGAGGGGCTGCTGGTGATGCCGTCGGACCGCGGCGTCGCCGGCGAGCCGCTGGAGCGGATCGCGCTCGCGCGCGACGAGCTGGCCAACCTCGCGTGGGCGGTCGAGGGCGAGGTCACCGACGCGCGCGGCCGCCGCGTCGACCGCCGCGACCGCTGGCTGGCGAACGCGCCGGCGCCGGAGGAGCCGTCCGGCGAGCTGCCGGTCTACCGGGTGCAGACGGTCGTGCCCGACTACTGGCTGCCGCTCGTCCCCCAGCTCGTCGCGCCCGGCACCGTCCACTTCGGCCTCGTCGAGCTGCAGCAGCCGGAGGCCGATTCGAGACCGCTCGGGCGGCTGCTGACGCCGGGCCTGTGGCTGCACGAGGAGGAGGTCCCGCGCGAGGGCGCGGCCGTCACGCGCCGCCCCGTGCTGGCGCGCTGGTTCGACGGCTCGACGCACGCCTGGACGCGGCGCGAGAAGAACCCCGGCGGCGGCGAGTCCTCCAGCGGCCTCGCCTTCGACACCGTCGAACCGACCGAGCCCTGGCCGTAGGCGGCGGCGCCGGGTGCGCCGCGGACGCGCGGGCGCGCACGCCGCCGTGCGCGCGTCAAGCGGCCCGTCTCACCTCGCGCCCGCCGCTGCGCGCGACCGCGCTCGGCAGCTCGCCGACCAGCCGCTGCAGCAGGCGCGAGGCGCGCAGCAGGACGGCCAGGTCGACGCCGGTGCGCACGCCCGAGTCCTCCAGCAGGAAGACCAGCTCCTCGGTCGCGAGGTTGCCGGCCGCGCCGGCCGCGAACGGCGAGCCGCCGAGCCCGCCGAGCGAGCTGTCGAAGCGCGTGACGCCGAGCGTCAGCCCCGCCCACGCGTTCACGAGGCCGGTCCCGCGCGTCTCGTGGAAGTGGAGGCCGATCTCCGTCCCGGCCGCGGCGACGACGGCGGCGACGCGGACCGGCGTCGCCATCCCCGTCGTGTCGGCGCAGGTGATGCGCGCGGCGCCGGCGGCGCGCGCCGCGGCGCAGATCCGCGCGACCTCGGCCGGCGCGACGTCGCCCTCGTACGGCGAGCCGAAGGCGCACGAGACGACGACGTCGACCGGCACCCCGGCCGTCGCCGCCAGCGCACAGATCCGCTCGACCTCGGCGAGCCCTTCGGCGCGCGTCATCCGCGTGTTCGCGAGGCTGTAGCGCTCCGAGGCCGAGATCGTCACCGTCAGCTCGTCGGCGCCGGCCGCGAGCGCGTCGTGCGCGCCGCGCGTGTTCGGGACGAGCGCCGTGCGAACGACGCCCGGAAACGGGCCCAGCAGCGCGAGCAGCTCCCCCGTGCCGGCCATCGCCGGGACCGCTCTCGGCGAGACGAAGGAACCGACCTCGATCCGCCGCAGCCCCGCCTCGACCAGCGCGGTCACGAGCCGCGCGCGGTCGACGAGCGGCAGCGGCACGTGCACCTGCAGCCCGTCGCGCGGCCCGACGTCGCGCAGCTCGACGGCCGCCGGCAGGGTCCACGGCGGCGGCGCGA
>DATIOB010000636.1:0-6585 GCA_035473605.1 Conexibacter sp. | reverse complement strand
CGCCGCTGACGAGCCGCCAGCCGTGGCGGGACGCGGCCGCGCGCACCTGTTCGTTGAGCGGCTGGAGCACCGCGCGCTCCGCCCATGCCGCCTCGTCGCGCGAGACACCGGGCAAAGCCGCGCGGCACAGCTCGCCGTCCTGGTCGCGCAGCGGG
Source organism: Conexibacter sp. (assembly GCA_035473605.1). Taxonomy (GTDB): domain Bacteria; phylum Actinomycetota; class Thermoleophilia; order Solirubrobacterales; family Solirubrobacteraceae; genus Conexibacter. The sequence continues at coordinate 6,430 of DATIOB010000636.1, read as the reverse complement.
TCGAAGTACTCGACGATCACGACGTCGTCGGCAGCGACCACGCGATGCAGGCGCTTCGCCAGCTCGTCGTAGTTCCCGCTCAGGTCCGCCAGCGCCGCGTCGACCGCCGCCGCGGCTGTCGGCGCCTGCGGGTCTGCGGCCTCCCTGCCCGGGTGGGCAGGGTCGAAGCGACGCTCCTCGCAGTTCTCGACGCCGCGGCAGAAGCGCAGGAGCGGACCGAAGAAGACGTCGTTGGCGCCGACGCTGAGCAGCACCGCGTCGACCGGGCGCCGCGCGACGAGCGCGTCCAGCACGTCGGCCTGGGGAGGCAGCCGGCCTCTGCGCCGGTCGGGCTGGATCCCGGCGTAGGGGCCGAGCAGACCCTCGTCGATCGTCGCCCCCGAACAGCCGAGCGGCACGAACGTGACGACGCTGCGACGATCCCCGCGCTCCGCCGCGAGCACCGCCTGCGCGGCACCGGAGCGCAGCGAACGGTGGCAGCGCCGCTCGAGCCATCTCGGCCCGAGACCGTCCGGGTTGCCTTCGCCGGAGGCGACCGAGTCGCCCAGCGAGACGACGTGCAGGTCGCGCAGGTCGACCTGTTCGCGGAGCGGGTCACCGCTGCCGGTCTCGACTTCGAGGTCGTGCCGCCCGGTCGTCCCCAGCGGCAGATCGAACGCGCAGCCGCTGCGCTCGACCGCCTGCACGGGCTTGCCGTCGAGCGTCCAGCGCGGCGCGCTCGGACACGGCCCGGTCAGCACGACGTGAAGCGCGAGCGGGCGTGCCGGCGCCTCCTTCTGGACGCTCGCCGGGCTGCTCAGTCGGTCGGCGACGCTCCAGTCGAGCGTGGTCTCGGCCGCGGAGGCAGTCGTCGGCAGCACGACCAGCACGAGCGTCGCCGCCAGGCTTGGAAGACGCATTCGCGCAAGGTACACAGAAATAGTGTGCATTCGGCAGGAATGACCTGCCTTGCGCTGAGCGGCCGGTCTGAGGCGGCGGCCGGGTCAGCCGGCGTCGGCCGGTGCGGCGCCCGGCGGCGGCGTGCCCGCCAGCCCGACGCCGCCGACGGCCTCGGCGACCTCCGCCTCGGCCGCGCGCCGCTTACGCAGCCCCCACCACTCGCGCACGGCGATCTGGATCGTCGCCGCGGCGGGGATCGCCAGCAGCGCGCCGAGCACGCCGAGCAGCGTCGCGCCGGCGAGCACGGCGAGGATCACCAGCACCGGGCGCATGTCGACCGCGCGGCGGTAGACGAACGGCCCGATGATGTGCGTCTCGCACTGCTGGTAGACGACGAAGACGACGACCCAGATGACCGCCGTCTCGACACCGGAGAAGGCGGCGACGAAGGTGATCACCGCGGCGCCGACGGCCGAGCCGACGAGCGGCACGATCGCGAACAGCGCCATCAGCGCCGCCAGCGGCACCGCGTAGGGGATCCCGAGGATCGTCATCACGACGAACGAGACGATCCCGGCCAGCAGCGCGACCGCGAAGACGCCGGCGACGTAGCCGCCGACCGCCGCGGCCGACTGCTGCGCGACGCGTCTGGCCTGCTCGCGCCGCTCCTGCGGCAGCAGCTGCTGGAAGACGAACTCCTGCAGCCGCGGCGCGTCGAGCAGCAGCAGGAAGGCGACGGCCAGCACCGCGATCAGCTCGACGATCCGCTCCAGCGCCCCGACCGTCACCGTCTCCAGCTCCGTGACCGCGCCGCCGACCAGCGACGGCAGCTTGTCGGCCTGCGACTGGAGCTTGTCGATCAGGTCGTACTGCTTGTCCCATCTGGCGATCAGCGCCGAGTCCTCCAGCTCGCGCACGTAGCGCGGCAGCGCTCTCAGCAGGTGCTCGACCTCGGTCACGAACGGCGGCAGGATCAGCAGGCCGATCGCGACCAGGAAGGATGCGATCAGCACGTAGACGAGCAGGATCGCCGCCGCCCGCGGCAGCCGCAGCCGCCGCTGGATGACGGCGACCGGGGCGCTCAGCGCGACGGCGACGAAGCCGGCGAGGACGGCCAGCAGCACGACGTCGCGCAGCAGCCAGGCGACGTACAGGACCCCCGCGACGAGCGCGGCGACGGTGACGCTGCGGGCGACCTCGGCCGATCTCACACCGGCATCCTCACACCGCGGCCGGCGTCTCCGGCGCGGCCGTGGTCTCGTCGGCCGCCGCGGCGGCCTCCAGCGGGTCCTCGACGCGGCCGCTCGGCATCCACAGTCTCGCGACGACGAAGGCGGCCGCCATCACGCCGGCCATGATCCAGACGACCGTCTGCGTCGCGTGCGCGACGTCGAGCTGGGCGGTGTCGGCGAGCGCTCTGCCGCCGGCGTGCGAGGCGCTCTCGGTCGCGAAGATCGAGCCCATGATCGCGAGCCCGAGCGAGGCGCCGAAGTTGCGCGTCGTCTGCGTGATGCCGGTGACCTCGCCGTAGCTCGTGTTCGGCGCGCGGTTGACGGCGTCGGTGCTGACCGGCCCGAGCACGAGCCCGATGCCGGCGCCGGCGAGCGCGAGGTAGTACCACTGGTCGCCGAAGTTCAGGTCCGGCAGCTGCGTGCCCCAGAGGTAGAAGCCGACGGCGGCGAGCGCGCAGCCGAGCACGACGGCCGGCTTGGCGCCGCGGTCGTCGAGGATCTTGCCGCCCCACTGCGAGGCGATCACGAAGCCGCCGAAGAAGACGAGCAGCAGCGTGCCGGCCGAGCTGGCGTCGTAGCCGAGCGAGGCCTGCGCGTAGACGGAGGCGAAGAAGAACAGCGGCACGAAGGCGGCCGACATCAGGAACAGCACGGCGTTGTCGGCGGCGAAGGCGCGCTGCGCGAAGATCCGCACCTGGATCAGCGGGTCGGCCTGCTTCAGCTGGGAGGCGACGAAGAGGCTCAGCAGCGCGACGCCGGCGACGATGCACGCCCACGTGCGCAGGTCGCTCCAGCCCCACACGGAGGCCTGCTGGAGACCGAGCACGATCAGGCCCATCGCGGCCGAGATCAGCACCGCGCCGCGGTAGTCCATGCGGCTGGGGCGGGGGTTCTGCGCCGGCTTCGACTTCGCGATCAGGATCAGCGCGACGATCGCGACGGGGATGTTGATCCAGAAGATCGCGCGCCAGGTCCACTCGGTCAGGTAGCCGCCGGCGAGCGGGCCGACGGCGGTCAGGCCGCCGGTGACGCCGAAGAAGAGCGCGAGCGCGCGGCCGCGCTCGCGCAGCGGGAAGGCGGCGACGACGATCGCCAGCGCGGCGGGGAAGAGCAGCGCGGCGAAGGCGCCCTGGAGGATGCGGAAGACGATCATCCACGTCTCGCCGATGTCGCCGGTCGGCGTCGCGCCGCAGAGCGCGGAGCAGACGGCGAAGCCGACCACGCCGATCGTCACCGTGCGGCGGTGGCCGAGCACGTCGGAGAGCTTGCCGCCGAAGGCGAACAGCGCTGAGAGCGAGAGCAGGTAGCCGTTGATGATCCATTGACCGCCGGTCGCCGAGAGCGAGAGGTCGCGGTCGAGCTGCGGGATCGCGAGCGCGACGATCGTCTGGTCGATGAACATCATCGCGACGGCGAAGATCATCGCGACGAGCACGAGTCTCTTGTTGGGTGCGGCTGCGGCGGAAGTCATGGGCACGTCTCCTTAGTCGGCAGGAACGCTGCGGACCGTAAGGCGACTTCCGTGCCCTGACCTCAGTAGCCGGCTACTGCACTGCTAGCCGAGGTCACGGCGGTCGTTGACGCCGAGCTTCTGCATCGCGCGGTAGATGTGCGACTCGACCGTCCGCACCGACAGCACGAGGCGGTCGGCGATCTCGGCGTTGGAGAGGCCGCGCCCGGCCAGCTCGACCAGCTGCGCCTCGCGCGGGGTGAGCGCGACGGCGGGCCCGTCGAGGCCGTCGATCGGCGGCGGCGTGCCGCCGCTGCCGCGCTCGTGCAGCTCGCGGCTGCGCGCGGCGGCGCGGCGCGCGGAGTCCTCGCGGCCGGCGCGCAGGAAGGCGGCGGCCGCGTCGGCGGCGGCCTCGCTCGCGCAGCGCAGCGCGCCGATCGCCTCGAACCCGTCGGCGGCGGCGCTGAGCGCGGCACCGTCGTCGGCGGCCTTGGCGGTCGCATGGGCCGACCAGGCGGCTGCCAGAGGCGCGTCGGTGCGCTCGGCGAGTGCGCTGAGCGGGGCGGCGAGCCGCTTCGCCGGCGCGCCGAGGCGCAGCGCGTCGTGCGTCAGCAGCGCTGCGTAGAGCGGCATCGTGCCGAGCCCGCCGACGCCGGCCAGCAGCAGCTCCTGCGCGCGCGGGCGGTCGCCGTCGGCTGCCGCCGCCCACGCGTCGCCGCGCGCGACGTACGGCTGCTGGTTGGGCAGCGGCGTCTCGCCGCCGAAGGTCGCGTGCATCCGCTCCGCCGCCGCCAGCGCGCGGTCGGCGTCGCCGGCGGCGTGGGCGGCCAGCACCTGGAAGGAGCGCGTGATCGCGAGCACGCCGATCGCGTCGCGCCGCTCCAGCTGCAGCTCCGCCTCGGCCAGCCAGCGGGTCGCGTCGGGGACCTGGCCGGCGGCGAGGCGCAGCGCGCCGATCCCGACCGCGGTGAAGCCGGCCGCGACATGGTCGGCGGCGCGCACCGCCCGCGTGAAGGCGTCGGACAGCTCGCGCTCGAGCGTCTCCCACGCGTGGCCACACTCGTACGCGACCGTGCTCCAGAGGATCTGCGCCAGCTCCTCGCTCTGCCCGGCGAGCGGGATCGGCGGGCGGATCCGCGTCGCCAGCTCGAGCGCGTCGCGCGTGCGACCAGCGTAGAACAGCTGCGCGACGTGCAGCGGCTCCATCTGCCGCCGCACCTCGGGGTCGAGCGCGGGGTCGGCGAGCGTGCTCGCGGTCTGCTCGCTGAGCGTGCCGAAGACCTCCGCGTGCGCGGCGGTCGCGTAGATCAGCAGCGGCTGCAGCCGGCGCCGCCAGTCGTCGCCCGGCCACCAGTCGCCGGCGCGCTGCAGCAGCGCGACCAGGTCGTCGCCGCGCCGCAGCGCCCAGAACAGCCCTTCGATCCGCAGCTCGAGGTAGGCGAAGGCCGCCTCGGCGTCGGGCGCCTCGCCCTCGATCGCCGCGAGCACCTCCTCCGCCTGCTCGAAGCGGTGCTGCGCGGCGTGGGCGCGCGCCAGCAGCAGCGCGGCGCCGAAGCCGCCGCCGCCGTCGAGCGCCAGCGCTGCCAGCTGCGCGGCCAGCTCGGGGTCGCCGGCGCGCGTCGCGGCGCCGGCGGCGTTGAGCAGCAGCGGCGGCGGCACCTCCTGGCCGGCGTCGAGCAGCAGCCGCGCGACGCGCAGCGCCGCGTCGGCGTCGAGCGCCGGCCGCGCCTGCACCGCGGCGGCGACGCGGCGGCGCGCCGCGCGGCCTTGCAGCGTCCCGAGCGCGGCGCGGATCGCCTCGCCGTAGAGCGGATGCGCCAGCCGCACCTCCTCGGCGCCGGCGGCGCCGCGCTCCAGCACGACCATCCCGCGCGCCTCGACGGCCAGCAGCGTCCCTTCGCCGACGAGCCCGGTCAGCTCCTCGACGCGCAGCGGCTCGCCGACCGCCAGCAGCTCCAGCGCGTCGCGCTCGGCCGCCGCGATCTCCGCCATGCGCGCGCTCACCAGCTCGCTCAGCGTCGCGCTGACGGGCGGGCGGCGCGGCAGCCGCCACAGCTCGCGCACCCGCGTCAGCGCGCCGCCGTCGAGCGCGCCGAGCACCAGCTCGCGCACGTACAGCGCGTTGCCGCCGCTGCGCTCGTGCAGCCAGTGCAGCGCGCCCTGCTCGACCGGCCCGCCGAGGAAGCGCTCGACCAGCGCGGAGGTCTCCCCGGCGTCGAACGGGCGCAGCTCCAGCCGCTGCGCGCCGGCGTCCTTCCACAGCGAGACGATCGCGTCGGGGCAGGGGTCGCCGTCGCGCACGGTCGCCAGCAGGAAGCCGGCGCCGCTCTCGACGAGGCGCAGCACGAGCGCCGCCGACGGCGCGTCGAGCAGCTGCGCGTCGTCGACGGCGAGCACCAGCGGCCTGCTCCCGGCCCGCTCGCGCAGCGTCGCGACGCTGCCGCGCAGCAGCCCCAGCAGGTCGTCGGCGCGCGCCTGCTCGGGCACGACGCCGGCGAAGGCGCCGAGCGGCACGCTCGCGGCGCTGCGCGTCGCGCGCACGCGCTCGACGTGCGCGCCCTCGCGCTCGGCGGCGGCGATCGCCTCGCGCGCCAGGCGCGACTTGCCGATCCCGGCGGCCGCGCCGATCACGACGCCGGGCAGCCGCTGGGCGCGCGCGGCGGCGATCGCCGCCAGCTCCGGCTCGCGCCCGACGAGCGGCCACTCGCGCGGCCGCTGCGCGGCGGCGGCGGTGGCGGCGTCGATCGGTCGTTCGGGCGCTGCCATCGGCGCCCCTACAGCGCCAGGTCGGTCGGCGCGCCGAGCTCGAGCCAGCGGATCCGCGACGCCAGCCCGGGGGAGGTCGCGAACGCCTCCTCGACCTGGGCGC
>DATIOB010000635.1:0-7737 GCA_035473605.1 Conexibacter sp. | reverse complement strand
TGCCGACGCGCCCTGATCGGCCCTGCCGCGCGGCGTTCAGGCGGCGCTGCGCGCGACGGCGCCCTGCCGGACGCCGTCTTCGCTCGCGGCCGCGTCGGCCTCGGCCTCGGGCGGCTTCGCGCCCTCGCGCGCCCACGGCTCGTCGAACTCGACGCGCCATCTGCCCTCGGGCGTCTGCATCAGCGCAAGCCGCGAGCGGAACGATCTGCCGGCGCGGCTTCTGAAGCCGGTGACGGGCTTCTCGGTTCTGCCGGTGCGGATCAGCTCTCTGGCGATCGCGCCGGAGAGCGTCTTGCCGGCCTTCGCCTTCCAGATCACGAAGCCGCAGCCCGGATCCTCGCGCGCCCAGCAGGAGAAGCCCTTGCGGTTCTCCATGATGTCGTGGCCGCAGACGGGGCAGGGACCGAGGTTGGCGCGCGGGATCCGCACGTCTCTGAGCTTCGCGTCGAGCTCCTCGATCGTCCCCTCGGCGAACTTGACGATGTCGCCCATGAACGCTCTGCGCGAGTCGGTCCCCTGCTCGATCTTCGCGAGCCGGTGCTCCCAGTCGCCGGTCAGCGACGGCGAGGTCAGCGGGTGGCCGTCGAGCAGCCGGATGACGTTGAGGCCCTTCTCCGTCACGACGAGGGCGCGACCGTCGCGCTCGATGTAGCCGACCTGCAGCAGGCGCTCGATGATCGCGGCGCGGGTCGCCGGCGTGCCGATGCCGGAGTCCTTCATCGCCTCGCGCAGCTCCTCGTCGTCGACGAGTCTGCCGGCGGTCTCCATCGCGGCGAGCAGCGAGCCCTCGGAGTAGCGCCGCGGCGGTCTCGTCTCCTTCTGCTCGGAGCGGATCTCGCGCGTCGCCACGTTCTCGCCCTGCTCGAGCTTCGGCAGCTGCTGCTCGCGACCCTCGTCCTCCTCGCCCTCTCTGGGCTCGGCGTCGGCCGACTCGCCGTAGACGCCGCGCCAGCCGGGCACGAGCATCACCTTGCCGCGCGTGCGGAAGGTGTGGCCGGCGACCTCGGTCTCGACGGAGGTGTTCTCGAACTCGGCGTCGGGATGGAAGACGGCGAGGAAGCGGCGCGCGACGAGGTCGTAGATGCGACGGTCGTCGTCACCCATCTTGTCGACCGGGTGCGGCGCTCTCGTCGGGATGATCGCGTGGTGGTCGGTGACTCTGGCGTCGTTGACGACGCGCGCCAACGGCAGCACGTCGAGCCCGAGCACGTATCTGGCGCCGGCGGCGTACTCGCTGCGCTGACCGACGATCTCGGCGATCGGCTTGATCTCCGGGACCATGTCCGTCGGCAGGTAGCGCGAGGCCGTACGCGGATAGGTGAGCGCCTTGTGCTCCTCGTAGAGCCGCTGGGCGGCGCCGAGCGTGCGTCTGGCGGAGAAGCCGAAGCGCGAGTTGGCCTCGCGCTGGAGCGAGGTCAGGTCGAACAGCAGCGGGACGCGCTCTCTGCGCTTTCTCTTCTCCAGCTTGGAGATGACCCCGTCGGTCCCGCGGCAGGCCTCGACGACGGCGGCGGCGAACTCGGCCGAGCCGATCCGCGGGCCTCTGCCGTCGCCGCTGCCGGCGTTGACGTGGAAGCGGCCGTCGTAGACGCGCTCCCCGTCGGCCGCGAAGGTCGCGTCGACGGTCCAGTACGGCTCCGGTCTGAAGGCGCGGATCTCTTCTTCGCGGCGGGCGAGGATCGCCAGCGTCGGCGTCTGCACGCGGCCGAGCGAGACGGCGCCGTCGAAGGAGGAGCGCAGGCGGATCGTCGCCGCGCGCGTCGAGTTCATGCCGACGATCCAGTCGGCCTCCGAGCGGGAGCGCGCCGCGTCCTCCAGCGAGCGCATCTCGCTGCCGTCGCGCAGCTGGCCGAAGGCGTTTCTGATCGCCGTCTGCGTCATCGAGGAGAGCCACAGCCGCTGCACGGGCAGTCTCGAGCCGGCCTTCTCGTACAGGTAGGCGAAGATCAGCTCGCCCTCGCGGCCGGCGTCGCAGGCGTTGATGACCAGCTCGACGTCGTCGCGGCCGAGCTGGCGCTTGACGATGTTCATCTGTCTTCTGGAGCGCTCGTCGCGCACGACCAGTCTGAACTTCTCCGGCACGATCGGAAGATCGGCCATCCGCCATCTCTTGAACTTGTCGTCGTACTCGTCGGGCTCGGCGAGCTGGACGAGGTGGCCGACCGCCCACGTGAGGATGTGGTCGGGGCCTTCGAGGTAGCCCTCGCCTCTTCTGAACGGGCCGGGCAGGACTCTGGAGAGGTCTCTGCCGACGGAGGGCTTCTCGGCGATGACGAGCGTCTTCGACATGGGTCGTGCAGCGTAGCGCCCTCGCCAGCGGCCCGCGCTCAGCGTCGGACCGGCCTCGCCTCAGCGCGCGCAGGGACCGCTGGAGACGGTGGCGCCGCGGCGCCCCTGCGCCAGCGCCTCGGCGACGATCGAGTTCGGCACGCCGTAGCCGCCCGGTCTCCCGCTCGTCGTCGCGGCGAAGACGGTCGTCAGCACCCGTCCCTGGGCGTCGACGACCGGGCCGCCGGAGTTGCCGCTGCGGACCGTTCCGCGCAGCGTCGTCATCGAGCGCTGCAGCGGGCCGTTGCCGTAGGCGTCGTCGGAGAGGACGGTGCGCGTCTGCCCGATCCGCGCGGCGCGCACGTCGAAGGGGCCGTTGAGCGGATAGCCGAGGATCGCGCCCGCGGTGCCGGTGCGGGGCTCGGCGACCAGCGCCAGCCCCGGCACGTTCAGCGACGGCACGCGCAGCACCGCGACGTCGTTGCGGGCGTCGAAGTGCACGACCGAGGCGTCGAGCGACGGTCCGCTGCCGCCCTCCTGCACGATCGTGTCGTCCTGGCCGGCGACGACATGGGCGTTCGTGACGACGAGCCCGTCGCCGGCCGCCCAGCCGGAGCCCTCGACGCCGAGGCCGCAGGCGCTGCCGAGGATCCGCACGACGCTCGGCGCCGCCGCGCGCACGCCGGGCCTGCTCAGCACCTCGCGCGAGGGCGGCTCGACGTCGGCGCCCGGCCCCTGCAGCGTCGGCAGCGGGTCGAAGCGGGCGAGCGCGTTGAGGATCGGCCCCGACGGCGGCAGCGCCGCGTTGAGCCGTCTGAGGACCGCGGAGCGCTGCACCTCGGCGCGCAGGTCGCGGATCCCCGGCGTCTGCAGCACGACGGCGCCGGCGATCCACACCAGCCCGAGCGCCAGCGCGGCCGTCAGCAGCGCCCCGAGCGCGCCGTCGAGGAGGCCGAAGCCCGGCACCCGCAGGACCCCTCTCAGCTTCATCCCGAGCGTCTCCAGCCCGCTCGACAGCAGCCCGCCGACGAGCAGCGCGCCGGCCAGCGCGAACAGCGCCGCGTACGGCGAGTGCGAGCCGTCGGGCAGCAGCAGCGGCCCGACGCGCGCGCCCAGCACGGCGCCGAGCGCGAAGCCGCCCAGCGACAGCGCGCCGACGATGAACCCGCGCATCCAGCCGAAGAACGCGAAGAGGGCGACGAGCCCGACGATGACCCAGTCGATCGTGGTCACGAGCGCCACAGCATGACGGGTGCGCACGCTCTGCCAGCCTCCGCCGTGTCCCCGCGCAACACCCGGGTTTCCGGTTTTGGCTCCGATGATCTACCCTCCGCGTGCACGTGGAGGCAGGCAGCCGGTATGGGGGCGCGCGGCAACAACCGTCGCGATACAACGCCGCAGATGTCGAGCGGCGGCGCCGCCTGCTGCGCCGACTCCTGCCGACGGTCGCGATCGTCGCGATCATCGCCCTCGCGATCGGCCTGATCGCCGGCCGCGACCCCGGTCGCGCCGAGCGCGACACGGTGCAGAAGTTCGCCGCGCTGTGGGTCAGAGGCGACTACAGATCGATGTACGCGCTGCTCGACGAGAGATCGAGAGCGGCGACCGACCAGGCCGCGTTCGAGGCCGCCTACCGCGAGGCGGCGGCGATCGCGACGATCAGCGCGCTGACCGCCGGCACCGCCAGATCGGAGCAGGACGGCGTCGTCCCGATCGCGCTGTCGGTCCGCACGCGCGTCTTCGGGACCGTCCGCGGGATCCTCGACGTGCCGGTCACCAAGAAGGACGACGTCGCGCTGGTCGCCTGGCAGCCGTCGCTCGTCTTCCCCGATCTGCAGGCGGGCGAGCAGCTGACGCGCGAGACCGCGCTGCCGGAGCGCGGCACGCTGCTGGCGCGCGACGGCGCCGTGCTCGCCAAGGGCGCCGACCGCACCAGCGACATCCCCGACGTCGCCGGCCAGATCGTCGGCCAGCTGGAGGCGATCCCGGAGGCCGAGCAGTCGCTCTACCGCGCGCTCGGGTATCCCGAGAACGCCCAGGTCGGCGCGTCGGGCCTGGAGCGGATCTTCCAGCAGCAGCTCGCCGGCGTCCCCGGCGGCCGGCTGCTCGGCGGCTCGCGCGTGCTGGCGAGATCGGAGCCCCGCCCCGGCGGCGAGGTGAAGACGACGATCGACCCGGAGATCGAGCGCTCCGCGATCGCGATGCTCGGCAGCCGCTACGGCGGGATCGCCGCGATGGATCCCGCGACCGGCGAGGTGCTCGCGCTCGCCGGCGTCGCCTTCTCCGGCCTGCAGCCGCCCGGCTCGACCTTCAAGATCATCACGCTCGTCGGCGCGCTGGAGGCCGGCATCGCGAAGCCGACGAGCGAGTACCCGGTCGTCAGCGAGGCACTGCTGTCGGGCGTGCCGATCCAGAACGCCAACGGCGAGTACTGCGGCGGCACGCTGGTCGCCTCCTTCGCCCACTCCTGCAACTCCGTCTTCGCGCCGCTGGGCGCCAGACTGGGCCCGGAGAAGCTGCTCGACGTCTCCCAGCGGTTCGGCTTCAACGAGGACGTCGGGATCCCCGGCGCGGCCATCTCGACGGTGCCGCCCGCGGCTGAGATGGGCGACGACCTCAACGTCGGGTCGACCGCGATCGGCCAGGGACAGGTGCAGGCGACCGCTCTCCAGATGACGCTCGTGGCGGCGACGATCGCCAACGGCGGCAGACGGCCGGTGCCGACGCTCGAGCTGGGCGCCAGACCGCGCTTCGTGCGCGTCACCTCGCCGAGAGTCGCCAGAGAGGTCGCGACGATGATGGACGCGGTCGTCGCCGAGGGCACCGGCACCGCCGCCCAGATCGACGGCGTCACGGTCGCCGGCAAGACCGGCACCGCGGAGCTGCGCAGCACCGTCGCGCCGGAGGACGGCGAAGAGGTGCCCGACCACCTGACCGACGACATCCCCGACACCGACGCCTGGTTCGTCGCCTACGCGCCCTCAGACGACCCGCGCGTGGCGGTCGGCGTGCTGTTCACCGAGGCCGGCGCCGGCGGCGACGTCGCCGCCCCGGCCGCGCGCGAGGTGATGGTCTCCTCGCTGCAGCGGACGAGATGACGCGGCGACGGGGCTCGCAGCCCCCGCCCCGCCTCGCGGCCTGACCGGCCCCGGAACGACGAACGCCCCGGCGCGGGCCGGGGCGTTCGAGAAGCTTCTGCCGCGACTGGCGCGGTTCTTACATGTCCAGCTGGACCGTGGATGCCTCGCCGCCCTCGGTGGGCGTGATCTCCAGCTCGACCGGCGAGTCGTGGTAGATCGAGATCGGCACCTTGAACAGCACGAGCGAGCCCTGGATCGGACCGGAGCCGGAGGCGCTGTCGGGATCGGGCAGGATCGGCTGGCCGTTGCCGCCCTTCTCCTCGATCATGCGCGCCGAGTACTTGAAGGGGTTGGTCTCGACGATCTCGATCGGCTCGTACTCGTTGCCGGAGGAGTCGAGGACCTTGATGTCCTCGGTCGACTCGTGCGGCGTGTCGGTCGTGTTCTGGGCGCGGATCCAGACGCCGAACCACTGGTCCTGAGCGGACAGCGACGCCTCGGCCGGGTCGACGCCCTCGAGGTACTGGCGATCGTCGACGGCGTCGGGGTTGAGCGCGCGGCTGATCTGGACCTGGTAGATGAGGTTGCCGGCCTGGACGTTGACGGACTCGTTCTCCCCGTGGGTGACCGGTTCCGTCTGGTTGTAGCCGCAGGCCGCGAACGTCAGCGACACGAGCAGCGCGCCGACGAGCGGTGGGGTTCGAAGAAGTCTGTTCGTCATGAGCGGTGGCGGAGTCTATCCGTCTAGCGGCCGGCGACCGTCACTCGGCCGCCCCGGTCGCGGTTCTCCTCGAGGATCGACGCGAGCCGTCGCAGCGACTTCGCCGTCTTGCGCTTCCACCAGCCGCGGCTCTCGCGCAGGCGGTCGCTCGGCATGTTCGACTCGGCCTCGTAGCTGTACTCGACGCGGGTGGTGTGCCCCGGCGCGTCCGCGAGCACCCAGGTGCCCATCGTGCGGTTGCGGTTGAACTTGCCGCTGCGCCCGCGCTCGACGACGCGGAACTCCGAGATCTCGACGAGCGTGTAGTCGCCCCAGCCGAAGCGGTTGAACGGCATCTTCACGCGGAAGCGGGCACCGGCGCCGACGCCTTCGCTCTCCTCGCGCGTCAGATGCCAGTCGACGAGGAAGTGATCCTTGAACTCCGGGTGGTTCGCCACGTCGCTCAGGTAGGCGATGATCTCCTCGCGCGGACGGGCGATGAAGACGGTGGCTGTGACGGGCTCCATAGCGCGGCGAAGTCTAAAGGACGGCCGCGCGCGAACGCTCGCTCGTGGACAGCCCGGCTATGCCGCGCGGTCGGCGGTGCGACGGCGGGAGCGGCGGTTGCGCTCGCGCTCGGGACGCTGGTCGGTGATGCGCACGGTCGTGCCGTGCTCGCCGCCGTGGACGACGCGCGAGTCGACCGGCTGCTCGCGGCGCTCGCGCTTGCACAGCTCGCAGAGCGTGCGACCGCCCTCGTAGCGGTGGACGCGCTCGCCGAGCAGCGGGGTGCGATGGCAGCCGTCGCAGGTGTCGCGGCCGGCGGAGAGCGCCATCACGCTGCGCCGCAGCAGTTGACGCTCGAGGTCAGGTGACTGGAGCGAACGAAGCATGTCCCTGTTTTCGGCTTCGCTGCGGCTGCGTCCTTTTTTGACATGAATCGTGCAAGGTCGCCATGCTGACGCACCGGAACTCGGCATGCGGGATAAAGTTTCGCTGCCCGTTCGCCGGGTAGGAGAAGAGACGCAGCGTCCCCCACTGCTGGACTGCTGTAACCATACTTCGCTCGTAACACCTGTTACTTGCGCGTTCGACCTGACGCCCCCGCGTCGGGCCACCGCAACGGAGGTCGAAGACATGCAAGCTCTCACGTCGGGAACCCTCGCCGGCACCGGCACGTTCCGCTGCGTCGAGTGCGACTACGTGGTCTCGCTCGCCGCTGCCGACGCGCTTCCCCCCTGCCCCAGCTGCGGCGGCGCGCAGTTCGCGCGCGCCTCGCTGTTCACATCGCAGCACAGCTCGTCCGACACCGTCCCCGAGCACATGGAGCGCTCCGCAGAGGCCTGGCTCGACGGCGTCCGCGGCCGCCTCGACGAGGCCGGCCAGTACCTCGCGTACGAAGAGGACGGCGAGGCGGTCGTGCACGAGCTGACGCGCGAATGGACGCGGATCGGCCGCAGCCTCGCCGCCGACGTGCGCTTCGACGATCCGACCGTCTCGCGCCGCCACGCGCTCGTCGTACGCCGCGCCGTCGACGCGGCAGAAGCTGGTCGACATGAGCGCGGCCGTCCACCGCGACCACGGCATCTGGATCGCCCCGGCGGCCAGCGGGTTCGACGGCACCACGCTCGGCCACTCGCGCGTGATCGACCGCAGCAACGGTGACACGCTGCGTCGCAGTCTTGACAA
>DATIOB010000634.1:0-2065 GCA_035473605.1 Conexibacter sp. | reverse complement strand
GTAGAACAGCCCCACGACGCGCTCGTCGTGGACGCTGCGCAGCAGCGATCGCCCCGCTGGGAAGTAGCCCTCGTCCATCGTCTGCCCCGTCCGATCTGACTACAGGTGTCGTCAGTCTCTCGCGATGGTGCCCCGGCTGTCAACGGCAGACGCTCCGAAAGCTGTTGCGTTGAGGCGTTCCGCTACCCTGCCGCGTCATGTACTACGACGACGACGCTGATCTCAGATTTCTCGACGGCAAGACCGTCGCGATCATCGGCTACGGCTCCCAGGGCCACGCACACTCGCTGAACCTCAAGGACTCCGGCATCCAGGTCGTCGTAGGCCTTCGTCCCGGCTCGTCGAGCGTCGCGAAGGCCGAGGCCAACGGCCTCGAGGTGGTCTCGCCCGTCGACGCCGCCAGCCGCGGCGACGTGATCATGATCCTCGTCCCCGACGAGCTGCATCACGACGTCTACGAGGACATCAAGGACGGCGTCGCGACCGGCAACCTGCTGCTGTTCGGCCACGGCTTCTCGATCCACTACGGCGAGATCGTCCCGCCGGAGGACGTCGACGTCGCGCTCGTCGCCCCGAAGGGCCCGGGCCACCTCGTCCGCCGCCAGTACACCGAGGGCTCCGGCGTCCCGGGCCTGATCGCGATCCACCAGGACGCGACCGGCAACGCGAGAGACATCGCGCTGGCGTACGCGAAGGGCATCGGCTGCACCCGCGGCGGCGTGATCGAGACCTCCTTCCGCGAGGAGACCGAGACCGACCTCTTCGGCGAGCAGGCCGTCCTCTGCGGCGGCACGTCGGAGCTGGTGCGCGCCGGCTACGACACGCTCGTCGAGGCCGGCTACGACCCGCGCCTGGCCTACTTCGAGGTCCTGCACGAGCTGAAGCTGATCGTCGACCTGATGTACGAGAAGGGCATCGCGGGCATGCGGTACTCGATCTCGAACACGGCCGAGTACGGCGACATCACGCGCGGCAGACGCGTCGTGACCGACGAGACGCGCAAGGCGATGAGAGAGATCCTCGGCGAGATCCAGTCCGGCGCCTTCGCGCGCGAGTGGATCGCCGAGAACCGCGCCGGCCAGGAGAACTTCAAGCGCATGCGCGAGGAGCAGGCCGGCCACCAGGTCGAGGTCGTCGGCAAGGAGCTGCGCGCCCAGATGGACTGGATCGACACGGCGTTCCACGAGTAAATCCGCACACGCTGGCGGGCGCCTCGGCCCGCCTGGCTGTGTCCTCGGTCGCTCATGGGCTGGCGCCCACAGCGCTCCCTGCGTCCTTGCCAGGCGAACCGATCCACCCACCATCGCGCGCGTATTGCCTGCATCCTTGGCTGCGGGCGGCTGACTTTCCGACGGGCGCCCCATGGGGCGCCCGTCGTCGTTCAGCGGTCGCGCAGAACTGCGCTGAGGCGGCCGAGGTCGCCGAGCGTGGCGGAGATCTGGCGGTCGAGGCGGCCGAGCGTGGCGGCGAGCGCCGCGTCCTGCTGCCGGTCGGCCGCGGCGACGAGCGCCTCCAGCTCACCGACCGAGCGGTGCGTGAGTGCGATCAGCTCGCGCTCCAGCCGTCTGCGCTCGCCCGCGATCGCCTGCGCCCGCGCGGCAGCGGCCGCCCGCGTGGTGCGCGCCAGCTCGTCGTCGAGCGCGCTCGCGTCGTTGGCGGCGAGCCGCAGCAGCAGCCCGACGACGCCGGCGCCGAGCACGAGCGCCGGCAGGAAGATCAGATCCGGCAGCGGCTCGGGGATCGCGTCGAGCAGGAAGCTGACGGGCAGCGCGGCCGTCAGCGCCAGCACGCCCGCGACCGCGCCGCGCAGCCCGCGCGCGCCGCGCGCGACGGCGTAGGCGGCGAGCGCGTCGAGCAGCACGAGCGGGCTGGAGGTCGGCGCGATCGTCGCCGACCAGCTGCGCAGCGCCAGTGCGCTCAGCACGAGCGCGACGAGCGCGGCCGGCCGCCGCCACAGCAACGCCGGCGCGACGCCGGCGATCAGCGCCGCGGCGACGCGCCCGCCGGCATGCGCGCCGTCGTCGAGCGCGAGCGCCTCCGCAAGCCCCCACGCCGTCAGCGCCGC
>DATIOB010000633.1:0-7767 GCA_035473605.1 Conexibacter sp. | reverse complement strand
TTCCTGCCGACGCTGGGCTCCTTCCCCGACATCTCGCTCAGCCGCCTGACGGCGCTCGCCGACCTGACCGCGAGACGGTACGCCTTCGAGCTGGGCGTGAGCAGCGGCTGGCAGATCCCGATCGGGATCGCCAGCTTCCAGCTGGAGGAGGCGACGCTGGCGCTCGGCTACCAGGTCGGCGCCTCGCAGGCGTTCAGCGGCGAGCTGACGGCCGAGGCGCTGCTGCTCGGCAGAGACGGCAGAGAGATCGCGCGCTTCGGCGCGGGCTGGGTGATGCCGAGCACCAGCTTCCTGCTGGAGGGCGAGTTCCCGGAGATCTCGCTGACGGCGCTGGCCGAGACGCTGACCGGCGGCTCGATACCGGCCAGCGGGCTGCCGCAGATCTTCCTGCGCGACTCGCGCGTGCGCTTCGAGATGCAGTCGGAGGCGACGCGCGCGCTGCGCCTCACGGGCACCACCACCTACGAGTTCTCGCTCGGCACGACGATCGACGCGGAGAAGATCGGCCAGGCCGACCTCGCGCTGGCGGTCCGGCGCGGCAGCGGCGAGCGCGACGGCGTCGTCGTCGGGCTGGTCGTGCGGCCCGACTGGACGCCCGACGCGATCTGGAGCGGCCTCTCCGACGTCTTCGACGTGCTGACGGTGCGCGACGCCGGGCTGATCCTCTCCTCGATCAGAGACGACGACTTCTCGCTGCCGAACCTCAGAGGGTCGTGGGTGCCCGACAGCGTGCGGCCGGGCGTGACCTTCTTCGCCGCGCTGCTGCTCGACGGCGACGCGCTGTCGATCCTGAGAGGGCTGTTCTCCTCCGAGATCGAGTTCGACCTGCTCGCCTACATCGACACGAGCGACCTGAAGCGGTCGGAGATCGCCGCGCGGCTGCCGGCCGACGACGGCAAGGGCGCGATCAGCTTCACCGGCCTGGAGCTGGCGATCAAGCCGGGCGCCGGCGAGTTCAGCCTCGCGGCCGGCGCGATCTTCACGGTCGCCGGCGAGCGTGTGACGCTCGAGGGCAGCGGTGTGCTGCGGATCGGGACGACGCCGTCGGCCTCGTTCGCGCTCGGGATCGCCAACTGGAGAGAGCCGTTCGGGATCAAGGGCCTGACGCTGGAGACCTTCGGGCTGTCCTTCTCGGTCTCGACCGGGACGGTCGCGATCGGACTGCTCGGCAGCTTCCTGATCGGCAGCGACCCGCGCGACCGCTTCCGCTTCGCGATCGGCGGCAGCATCGTCAACTTCGAGGCGCCCGGCGGCTTCGTCTTCAAGCTCGAGTCGGCCTCGGGCAGAGCGTTGAAGGTCATAGACCTCGTGCACGACTTCACCTCGGTCGACCTCAGAGACGTTCCGCTGCTGAACGGGCTCGCCTTCACGAGACTGGACCTGTTCGTCGTCGCCGACCCGGGCGGCTGGGACGCCCCCGACCACCATCGCTACGAGCAGGGGATCGGCGTCGACGCCGACCTGACGCTCTACGACGAGTGGCGGCTGAGACTGAAGCTGGAGGCGAACAAGGTCCGCGGTCTGCTCGCCGACGGCTCGATCAGCAACGCGATAGTGATCGGCGACCTGCTGGTGATCTCCGACTACACGGGCAGAACCGGCCCGTCGGTGCACATCGACACCTCCGGCCTGAAGCCGATGTCGCTGTCGAACACGCAGCGGATCGAGGAGCGCCGCCGCCGCCTGACGCAGCCGCTGTCGGACGGGATCAGACCGGCCGTGCTCGGCATCAACCCGTACACGGTCATCACCGACGGCGAGCAGTCGACGACCTACTTCGCCTTCTCCGGTGCGATCAGACTGCTCGGGATCAAGGAGGAGAGCTTCGCCGGCTCGGTCACCGACGGCGGCTTCGAGGTCAACTTCCACACCAAGCTCGCCAACCTCTACGGCGCCGACTTCAGCGCCAGCCTGTCGCGCAGCGACGGCTTCGCCGGCCACGCCGAGGGGCGCTTCGACTTCAGCCTCGACTTCCCCGACGGCGTCTCGATCGGCGGCATCCGGATACTCCCGCCGGTCGTCGTCAGCGGGCCGCGCGCCTTCCTCTCGATCGACCTCGCGCTGTCGCTCGGGGCCGCCTCCGCCGGCTTCGCGCTGTCGTTCGACTGGGGCCCGGTCCACATCGCCGTCGACTTCCACCTGACCGTCACGGCCGAGCTGCTGGCGCGGCTGTGGGACGAGATCGTCGTCTGGATCCGCGGCCACGTCGAGCAGTTCTTCGCCGACATCCTCAGCAGCGCCGAGCGGTTCGTCGAGCTGCTGAGGAACGGCTTCCTGTGGGCCGGGCAGACGGCGCTGGAGATCGTGCGGATCCTCTCCCAGGTCTTCAGCGTCGAGCACCTGGTGCGGATGGCGCAGCTGCTCGTCGACGCGGCCCGCTTCGCCTTCACGGCGATGGTCGACGCGCTGATGGAGGGCCTCGGCGCGACCTTCGAGGCGGCGGTCGCGGCGCTGCAGGCGATCGGCGACTTCTGCGCGCTGGCGGTCAACGAGTCGGTCCTCTACGGACCGCAGGAGCCGCCGGCAATCACGACGACGACGGGAGGGGCACCGAGATGAGCGATGCGGATCTGGTGGTCGGACTCGACGAGACGACGATGAACGAGGTGCTGGCGCGCGCCTACGGCCAGCTCTACCCGAAGCTGTTCCGCGGCAGCGAGCACGTCGCGCGCAGCGGGCTCGAGCTCGACGTCGGCTGGGACGTGACGGCGGCGCCGACGGTCGTGCTGGCGCAGCCGGAGAACGGCGAGCAGCTGGTGCGCGAGCATCTCGCGCAGAACTTCACGCCGCCGCCGGGCATCTCGGCCGAGCAGGTCGCCGACGCCTACGTCGCGACGCTGGAGGGGACGACCTTCCAGCTCGTGATGCGCTCGGTCACCTTCTCGATCAGAGGCGACGGCGCGGAGGGCTCGACCGCCGGGACGCTGACGATCTTCGTGCAGGTCGACCCGTCCGCGGGGCCGATCGCGCTGCGGCCGCTGAAGGCGGTCGGCAGCGTCGAGCACGCCGACGACGAGTGGATCCTCAACGCGGTGATCCTGCCGGAGGCGATGGCGCGCGCGGCCGAGGCGCTCGCGGGCGTCAGACCGCCCGCGCTGTCGTTCCCGGGCGTTCCGCTGACGCCGCCGGCGGTGTCGGTCACGCGCAGCCACGTGCTGGCGCTGGCCAACCTCGCCGGCAAGCCGACGCCGGTCGCGCCGTTCTCCGATCAGTGGCCCGCGGCGCCGTTCTTCGCGGTCCTCTCGGAGGAGGCGAAGATGGCCGTCGCGCGCGACGGCACCCGGCAGATCGCCGGCAGAGAGTTCGGCGACCGCGGCAGCGTGAACATCGGGATCGGGACGGCGAAGTACGCGGCGACGGCGCGCGTGGAGCGGATGGACCTCTCGCCCGGCGCGCCCGGCTCGACCGAGTTCGGCTTCAACGGCCCGATCACCGGCAACGTCAACGCCGGCATAGAGATCGGCTGCACGACCTTCGGCGTCAACTACACGCTCTACGCCAAGCCCGATCCCAACGGCCGCATCTCGCTCGAGCTGCACGATGGCCGCAAGGTGCGCGCGCGGACGACCCGCGTGGAGACCTTCACGCTGCTGCTGCGGCCCGACGGCAGCCCGCTGGAGTGGATCCTCTCGGCGCTGACGACGCCGCTGCTGTTCTCGCTGACGGCGATCTTCACGCCGGCCTTCACGAAGCTGTTCGAGGGGATCTCGTTCGACGTCTGGGAGCTGCCGAGCATCCCGGTCGACTTCGACGACGTGCACCTGACCGTGCGCCCCTCCGACGTCCGCTTCGGCGCCTTCGGGGGCCGCACGACGATCGAGGGCAGCGTCGAGATCGCCGCCCGCACGTTGGCCGCCGCGGCGGCCGGGGAGGCTTGAGCGATGCCGCCGAGCAAGACGGTCTACTCCAACGGCAACGTCACCGGCGACAAGCTGATCGTCGACTTCATCGACGTCGGGCAGGGCAACTGCGTGCTCGTGACGATGCCCGACGGCGAGTTCCTGCTGGCCGACTGCGGCTCGCAGAACGCCAGCAGCAGCGGCGTCCCGTACCGCCACGCGCTCAACTACATCACGGCGGTCACCGGCGGTCAGCGGATCCACACGATCGTGCTCAGCCACGGCGAGAAGGACCACACCGCGCTCGTGCCGCACGTCGCCGAGGCGCAGCAGCCGAAGTACGTCCACTGCGGCGGCAGACGCAGCGACTACTACGGCGCCTGGATCGAGGAGTGGCTCAACGGGATGAAGAGACGCAAGGGGACGACCGTCACCTTCTATAGAAGAGACACGACCAACGCCGAGCCGTCCAACCGCTTCCCCGACACCCGCAACGTCGACGCGACGGTGCTCTGCGCCAACCACGGCGACACCAACAACGGCCGCAGCCTGATCCTGCGGCTGCGCTTCGGCGACGACATCGTGATCCTGCCGGGCGACGCCGACTTCGAGAGCGAGCTGTTCCTGATCGGGGAGGTGCCGGGCAACCTGCTGAGCCCCTGCACGGTGCTGATGCCGGGCCACCACGGCGCGCTCTCCTCGACCTCGACGCAGTGGGCGAAGCTGCTCAGACCCGACGTCTCCGTGATCTCCGCCAGCGGCACCAACAGCGGCTACGCCCATCCGGCCTGCCTCACGAACGAGATATTGGAGCCCTACGCGCTCGGCGGCGTCGACGACCACACGATCATCTGCAGCGCCGGCCGGATAAGCCGGTACTCGCGCTCGCAGAGCACCGACGCCCTGTTCGTCACCGCGACCAACGGCGACGTCCGCTACACGACCAACGGCAACAAGTTCAAGATCCAGATCAGCTCGCTCGGCGCACCGCAGCTGTCGGCGCACGAGGCCCACAACGAGCGGCTCCTGCGTCAGCTGGTGCCGAACGGACCGTGGCGGACCCGGCGCGTGCCCGACCCGCTCGTGCTGCGCTGACCGGCTGAGATTGGGCCTGCATGCGCCGGGAAAGCTGGTGATGCGACCCGCGCTGTCCGCGCGGGCGTCAACTGCAAGGAGTTCACATGATCGGCGCGATCATCCTCGGCATCGTGGCCGGGTACCTCGGCAAGTTCCTGATGCCGGGAAACGAGCATGAGCCGCAGGGCTTCATCGCGACGACGCTGCTCGGCCTCGTCGGCGCGCTCGCCGGTTTCTTCGTCTTCACCGAGCTGCTCG
Source organism: Conexibacter sp. (assembly GCA_035473605.1). Classification (GTDB taxonomy): domain Bacteria; phylum Actinomycetota; class Thermoleophilia; order Solirubrobacterales; family Solirubrobacteraceae; genus Conexibacter. The sequence goes on along the minus strand of DATIOB010000633.1, from coordinate 2,593 downwards.
GGATCGGCGACAGCGAGATGTTCGACCTCGGCGGCCTCGTCGGCGCGGTGATCGGCGTGATGCTGGTGCTGTTCCTCTACCGCATGATCGCCTCGCGCACCGGCGGGCACGGCCGCGGCAGCCACGCGGTCTAGGACGGGCCTTTGGAGGACTCGACGAGCCGGTCGCGCAGCAGCGTGAAGCCGAGCCCGGCGGAGACGATCGTCAGCAGCTGACGGGCGTCGTCGTCGAGCTCGGTCGGCTCGTCGAAGACCAGCAGCAGCACGCCGAGCGTCTCGGCCACGACGGTGATCGGGACCGCGAGGCTGTGCAGCCCGCCCGGCGTGCCGAAGGCGCCGCCGGCGGCGGGGGAGAGCCAGCCGGGCTGACCGGCCTGCATCAGCGCGGCGAGGTCGGCGTAGCCGGTGACCGTCACCATCCGCGGCCCGAGCAGCCCGCGGCTGGAGCTGCCGAGCGCCAGCTCCCCGGCCATGTACACGGCGATCCCGGCGTCGACGGCGGACAGCCTGCGCACGAGCGTGTCGGCGGTGCTCGCCAGCACGTCGGCGCCGGCCTCGTGCTGGAAGCGCTCGGCGAGCGCGGCGGCGAGCGCCAGCCAGCGCTCCTGGCGCTGCTCGCGGCGGCGCAGCTGCGCCAGCTCGCCGCGCGCGTCGATCAGGTCGCGGCGGGTGCGGCGGTCCTGCGCGCGGTCGATCCCGACCAGTGCGACCGCCGGCGGCTCGCCGGACTGCGACGGCAGGCGGTAGACGAGCGAGCGCGCCGTCGCGTCGCCGCCGCTCCAGGCGGGGTGGGCGCATTCGAGCGCCGGCGCGTCGCTGGCGAAGAGCGTCAGCAGCGTCCGCTCCAGCTCGCTGCCGGCGAACCACGGCAGCAGGTCGAGCTGGTGGCCGGTCGCGTCCGCGGCGGGGAAGATCGCCAGCTGCGTGTTGGCGTAGAGGATGCGCAGCGGCTCCGGGCCGGCGATCACGAGCGCCGGCGTCGGCGCCGCGGCGACGACCGCGGCGAGCGTCGCGTCGGAGACCGCCGGGGCGGCGGCGAAGTCGGCGGCCGCGATCGCGCGCGGCAGCGGCACGCCCTGCTCGGCCGCGCGCCGCACGGCGACGACACGTGGCGCGTCGGCGATCGCGTAGCGGCGCGGGCCGGCGCCGCTGCGCTGCGGACGGGGGAAGTCGAACCGCCGTTCCCAGGTGCGCAGTCGCTCGCGTGAAACCCCCGTGAGGTTCGCGAAGTCGGTCGCGCTGACCGTGTGTCCACCCTTGTCCACCCTAGGGTTGTATCGCACCGGACCGCTGTTCACCACTGACCAGGTCTGCCCACCTTGTCCTTCTCGGTGGGGGCGAGAGCATGCCCCTAGGACTGGGCATTCGACGAAGGAGGCGCAACCCGTGTCCGCAACGGCCGTTCGCCCGAGGGGAGACGTCGCCGCCTTCGACGAGCACGAGCTGCTCCGTCGCTGGCACGAAGAGCGCGACGAAGAGGCGCGCCGCATCCTGATCGAGCGCATGATGCCGCTCGTTCGGTCGCTGGCACGCCGGTACGCCAACCGCGGGGAGCCGCTCGACGATCTCGAGCAGGTCGGCTGCGTCGGGCTCATCAAAGCTGTCGATCGCTTTGATCTTTCCCGCGAGCTGCGGTTTTCCACCTTCGCGGTGCCGACGATCCTCGGCGAGATCAAGCGCCACTTCCGCGACCGCGCCTGGTCGGTGCGCGTCTCGCGCGGGCTGCAGGAGCTGAGCGCGAAGGTCACGCGCGAGGCCGACCGCCTCTCGACGAAGCTCGGCCGCTCGCCGACGATCGAGGACCTCGCCGAAGCGACCGGCACGACCCCCGAGCAGGTGCTCGAAGCGCTCCAGGGCGCGCAGGCGTACAGCACCGTCCCGCTCGAGGAGCCGCTCGGCGACGACGGCGAGCCGGTCGCGCGGATCGGCGCCGAGGACCCCGAGTTCGAACTGGCCGAGGAGCGGATCGAGCTGAGCCGCGGCCTGCACGTGCTGAGCGAGCGCGAGCGGCGGATCGTGCTGCTGCGCTTCTTCGCCGGCCTCACCCAGCGGGAGATCGCCGAGCGCGTCGGGATCTCGCAGATGCACGTCTCGCGCCTGCTGCGGCGCTCGCTGGAGCGGATGGGCGAGACGATGTCGCCGCTGCCGCCCGGCGACCGCTGAGCGCCACGAGATGCTGCAACCCCGCGCCCATCGCTTGATCCCAGGGGCGCGGGGGTAGAGGATCGTTCCCATGCCACGTGCGATCTGGAGTGGCGCGATCAGCTTCGGGCTGGTCAACGTGCCCGTGAAGCTGTACAGCGCGACCTCACCCAAGACGGTGCGGTTCAACCAGTTGCACGCCGCGGACGGCGGGCGGCTGAAGCAGAAGCGCGTCTGCGCGATCGACGGGGCCGAGGTCCCGTACGAGGAGATCGTCAAGGGCTACGAGGTCGCGCCCGACCGCTACGTGATCGTCACGCAGGAGGAGCTGGACGCGCTCGACCCGCGCGCGACCAAGACGATCGACGTCGAGGAGTTCGTCGACCTCGCCGAGATCGACCCGGTCTACTACGACAGCGCCTACCACGTCGCCCCGGCGACCGGCGGCGCGA
>DATIOB010000632.1:0-9446 GCA_035473605.1 Conexibacter sp. | reverse complement strand
GGCCGTCGATGTCCTCGTTGATCTCGTTCGCGGTCGAGCGCACCTGCCGCAGCAGGTCGCGCTTGCCGGCGCGGAGGCGGTCGACGGCGTCGCGTCTTCTCTCGACGGCGATGCGAGCGCGCGCGACCTCGTTGCGGTGCTCGTAGATCTCCTCGGCGATCGCCTGCTGTCTTCTCTCGAGCGTGTCGAGACGTCTCGTCTCGTCGGCGGCCTCGGCCTTCGCGTCTCTGACGGAGGTGATGATCTGTCGGTCCTGCTCGCCGATCCGCTGCAGGTAGGCGCCGTTCTCGAGCAGGTCGGCGAAGCCGTTCGCGTCGAGCACGACGCTGACGATGTCGGGCTCGTCGGACTTGTACAGCTCGACGAGACGGGCGGCGAGCGTTCTTCTCGCCGCCTCCAGGCGCGTTCTCAGTCTCGCGAGGCGGGCGCGCACGACGCGCAGCTCCTCTTGCGTTCTCGCCAGCTCCAGCTTCTTCGCGTCGAGGTCGTCCTGGATCCGGTCCTGCGTGCCCTGGAGCCTGTCGACGTCGGTCTGCAGCGCGTCGATTCTGGTCGTGTAGGCGGTGATGTCGCTCGTCAATATCCGCGCTCTCCCGCGCACTCTGTCGAGCTGGCCTTCCTTCTGGTCGAGCTGACCCTCGATTCTGTCGAGGTCCGACTGCGGGTCGGCGCTGGAGATCAGCGGCAGCGCCGCCCACAGGGCGAGCGGCAGCAGAATGGTGGCGAGGAGGATGCGGAGGCGCATGCGACGGGCGAGTCTAGGACCGGTGCCACGCACGCTCAAGCGCGCGTTCACTGTTATGGATCGGCGACCGGGCCGGTGGCCGGAACGTCTGCGAATTGCAGGCGATTCGGCGCGATTCAGGGTAGCAACGGCCTCCCAGCACTGCGATATTGGTCCAGATCTTGCAGGAAATCGCGGTCCGCTTTTCGCTTTCCGCGCACGCGTGTGTAACCTCGGCGATCTGCCGTATGGGACCCGATCGCGACGACATGCGCTACCCGCGCCAGCACGGTGCCCTCGGCGGTGACATCGCCGGCCACGTCGAGGCGATCGTGCGCGCTGCCGAGCGCGAGGCGCTGGCCGCCGAGCGCGCGATCGAGGAGCGCCGTCGCAGCGCCGAGGAGGAGGTCAGCCGCTACCTCGCCGCCTCCCGCCTGCACGTCGATGCCGAGGCCGCCGCGCGCGCCGCGCGGCTGGAGACGCTGAGCGGCGCCGCCCGCCGCCTCGCCGACGAGCTCTCCGACGCCGCAGCCGCGCTCAACGCCGAGCTCGCCCGCGGCGACGACGAGCTGCACGGCACGCTCCCGCGCACGCCGTGGCCGGCCGGTCGCGCCGATCCCCGCGGGCACATCTCGGGCGAGGTCGCGCCGTACGAGCAGGCACCGCGTGAGGCCGCGCCGTTCGCACCGCGCGAGCACGAGCGCGCGCCCGATCCGCGCGCTTTCGATCCGCGCGACGCAGACCCGCACGAGTTCGCGCCGCGCGACGCCGCGCCGCGCGAGCCCGCGCCGGCCCGCCCGCGCCCGCAGGCGGCGCCCGTGCCCGAGCCGTACGAGCAGCCCGCCCCCGCTCCGCGCCCGACCTGGGCGCGCGTCAGCGAGGCGCCGGCCGCCCAGCCGTCGCCGCCGCCCGCGGGCGAGGTCACCAACGCCGCCCGCCTCGTCGCGATCGAGATGGCGGTCGGCGGCGCGCCGCGCGCCGACGTCGACGACCACCTGCGCAGCCGCTTCGGCGTCGAGGACACGGCACCGCTGCTCGACGACGTCTTCGGCGCGGAGTCCCACGCGGCCAGCCGGCTCGCGTGGGGCGAGCCGTAGGCCGCGGGCAGGCGCGGCCCCGCGCCACGCGCGCGTTCCGCCGCTCCCGCACGCGAGCTTAGGAGCGCCTGAGCCAGGTCTGCGATCATGGACGCCGACCTGCACTCAGGAGGATCGCCGCTCATGCCCCGCCCATCGAACTTCGGCAAGGACACCGGGCTCCAAGTCCGGATGACGATGACCTTGTTCCTGCTCGGCCTCGTCTATGCCGTCTTGGTCGGCATCGTCGTCGCGTCCGGCTACATGGCGCTCCTGATCGTCGTCGGCGGTCTGCTCGCGCTGCAGTTCTTCGCCTCCGACAAGCTCGCCCTGCACGCGATGGGCGCCCGCGAGGTCACGCCCCAGGAGGCGCCGCAGCTGCACGCGATGGTCGAGCGCCTGTGCGTGCAGGCCAACCTGCCCAAGCCGCGCGTCGCCGTCGCCAACACGCCGATGCCGAACGCCTTCGCGATCGGCCGCTCGCCGAAGAAGGCGACCGTCTGCGCGACGACGGGGATCATGGACCTGCTCTCCCCCGCGGAGCTGGAGGGCGTGATGGCGCACGAGCTGACGCACGTGCAGAACCGCGACGTGATGGTGATGACGATCGCCGGATTCTTCGCCGCGATCGCCTCCTACATCGTCCAGTTCGGCTTCTTCTTCGGCGGCGGCTCCAGCGACGACGACGACGGCCCCGGCTTCATGGTCGTGATCCTCGTCTCGGTCGTCGTCTACATCATCTCCTTCCTGCTGCTGCAGGCGCTCTCGCGCTACCGCGAGTTCGCCGCCGACCGCGGCGCGGCGATCATCACCGGCCGCCCGAGCGCGCTCTCCTCGGCGCTGATGAGAATCTCCGGGACGATGGACCGCATCCCGCAGCGCGACCTGCGCGCCTCCGAGGAGCTGGCGGCCTTCTACATCTTCCCGCCGCACGCGAAGAACTCGCTGATGGGCCTCTTCTCGACCCACCCGCCGATGGAGAAGCGGATCGCGGCGCTGAGCCGCCTCGAGTCCCAGCTGCAGGGCAGCGCGTAGTCCATGGGCCTGTTCGACATCCTGACCGGCAAGCGCAGACTCGCGAGACCTGCGCCGGACCGGCTGTTCGCGATGACGACCGCGAACGTCAAGTTCGAGACCGAGCTGGGGATCCACAGCCGCGGCAGAGCCGGCATCGTCTTCCAGGCGCTCGCGACCGCTGACTTCGAGGGCATCGTCAGAGAGATGGTCGAGGTCGTCGAGGGCCTCGGCGGCGACTCCGACACGAAGGTCGAGTCGAGAGACGACGAGTACGGCTACCGCTGGATCGTCCTCACCGACACGGATTTCGACGACCTCGTCGTCGGCATCAACGCCGTCAGCGGCGCGCTCGAGGCCGGCGGCTACGGCGACCGCATCCTCTGCGCCGTCTTCGGTTTCCAGGACTCCTCCGGCAGACCGCTCTACTGGATCTACAACTACAAGCGCGGCGCCTTCTACCCGTTCGTCCCCGCGGGCGGCGCCCAGCAGCGCGACAGCGAGTCCGAGCTGCGCCTCAAGGCCCAGGTCGGCGCCGAGCTGCCGATCGAAGCCGAGCTGGAGCGCTGGTTCCCGCTCTGGGGCATCCCGATCTGAGCCGGAAACGCAGAGCGCCGGCACGAAGGCCGGCGCTCGGGTGCTGCGCAGGTGATTGACCGGGTTCAGCCCGGGATCAGGCCCTCGCCCGTGAACTCGTGGCGGGCCTCTTCGTAGGAGGTGTCCGCCGGCGGGACGATCACGTCGGAGCCGTGCAGCTCGTCCGCGGCGAGCGGCGTGCCCTCGCTGCGGATCACGTCGATGATCTGCGCGAACAGCTCGACGAACTTCGCCTCGTCCTCGGCCTCGGCCGCGGCGACCGCGTCGTTGTCGAGCTGGTTGAGGCGGCCGGCGACGTCGTCGGCCAGCTTGAACTGGCCCTCGCCCGAGATGCGGACGATCATGCCGGCTTCTCCGTGCCGGCCGGCGCGTCACCGCTGGCCGCGTCGCCGGCGCTCAGCTCCGGGGCGGGCGCGCTGCCGCCGCCGAGCTCGGCCTTGAGCTTCTCCAGCTCGCTGTCGACCGCGCCGCCGGAGCCGAGCTGCGCCAGCTGGCGGTCGATGTCGTCCGTGCCGTCGCCGAGCTGCGTCAGGTCGTCGAACGCACCGGCCTTCTCGAGCTCGTCCATCGCCCCCGCGCGGGCGCGCATGTTCTCGGTCTTGTCGAGCGCGCGCTGCATCGCGAGCCCGACGTCGGCCATCTCCTCGCCCACACCGGTCGCGGCCTCGGAGATCCGCACCTGCGCCTCGGCGGCGGAGTACTGCGCCTTGACGACTTCCTTCTTGGAGCGGAACGCCTCGATCTTCGACTGCAGCTTCGCCTGGTTGTCGACCATCGACTGCTGCTGCTGCTCGAGCTCGGCGATCTGCGTGTCGAGACCCTGCAGCTCGCCCTGGATCGCGGCCTTGCGCTCCAGCGCGGTGCGGGCGAGCGGCTCGTTGCCGGCCGCAAGCGCCTGGCGCGCCTGCGTGTCGAGCTTGACGACCTGCTGCTCCATCTTCTGCGACTGCAGCTGAAGGCGCTTCTTGGACGTGACGACGTCCGCGAGCCCCTTCTTCACGTTCTGCAGCAGTTCCATCTGCTTCTGGTAGCTGTACTCCAGCGTCTCGGAAGGATCCTCTGCCTTGTCCAGCAGCTTCGAGATCTTCGACTTGACGACGGTGGAGAAGCGCCCGGACAGGCCGGCCATTCAGGATCCTCCTAAGACAGGGACGTGGATCAGAAGATCTAGCCTACCGAGCGCGGCTCGCCGCCGAAGGGCGGCGAACCGTACGACGCTCAGAAGTTCTCGGGGTGGCGCGACTTGAAGCCGCGCGTCGTGTACTTGCCGGGCCGCCAGCGCGGACCGGACTCGCCCGGGCCGCTGGTGTCGAGCCGCAGACCGGCGATCACGACGAAGGCGTGACCGGGGTTCGTGTACACCGTGATCCACGTGCCTCTGCCGGCTTCCTCCCACGACATGAAGCTGGAGGAGTCGAGCGGGCTGTCGAGCAGGCCGGCGCCGTTGAGCGCGTAGGAGACCGTGCCGGAGCAGTCGTAGCCGGCGGAGCGGAAGCTCTTGTGGCCGCCGCCGTAGACATACGGCTTCCCGAGCAGGTCGTTGGCCGCCCAGATGGCCTCCTGCACCTCGACCGGCGCAGCCGCGGGGGCGTACGCGATCCCGTCTCTGAAGACGGCGCGGTCGCCGGGGACGGTCGGACGCGTGTCAGCCGGCGGGACGTAGTCGGCGCTGGCGCCGCCGCCGCTGCCGACGGGCGGAGTCGCCTCCTGCTCCTGCGCCTCCTGGACCTGCGGGGCAGGGGCCTTCTTCTTGGCCGCCTTCTTGCCCTTGGGGGCTCTCGTCGTCGCCTCGCTCGTGACGCCCGCTCCGCCTGAGACCGCCGCGTTCGCAGCGGGGGCCCAGGTGGCCGTGACCGTCATGAGACCCAGCGCGACCAGGGTCCGTACGCGCAACAGCTTCCTCTTTCGTCGGCCTCCGGGGTTAGCTGTCGGGCTGGCGCGGAAAGAGCCGGCGCCTCCCGCGGATCTACCGCGGAATTAGCCCCAAACGACTTGGGTCCCCCGGTCCAGGGCTTCGGGCCCCGGATTCGGCGTTGGGCGGCATCCTAGGGATCGCTCCGGCGTTACGTCAACCCCGCGCGAATATGGAAATTCCCGCGTAGTGCGGGCTCGTGTCGTCGCCGGGCCCTAGAGTTCCGCCGCATGTCCCTCTCTCATCTTCTCTTTAGGCGCCGGTCGCGGCCGTTCGCCGCCGCAGTGCCGCTGCTGCTCGTGACCTGCGCCGTGGCCGCCTGCGGCAGCGAGGACGAGCAGAAGACCGCGTCCCCCTCCAGCGGGCCCGCGACGCTCGCCCCGGCCAACGCGATCGCCTATGGAGAGGTGCTCGTGCGCCCCGAGGGCGACGTCGAGGAGGGGGTCCTCACCGCCGCCAGACGGATGCTGCGCGTCGCCGACCCGGCCAGAGAGCTGCGGCGCCTGCTCGACGAGGCGACCGACGAGGGCGACAGAAACGTCTTCAGCGCGGAGATCGATCCCTTCCTCGGCGACCGCGTCGGCGGTTTCCTGCTGATCGAGAACCCCGCCGACGCGGAGTCCCCCGACGGCGCCGGGATCATCGAGGTGAGAGACCAGGCGGCCGCCGAGAGAGCGCTCGCCAGAGATGCCGGCACGGACGACAGAAGAGCGACCTACGAGGGCGTCGAGTACACGATCGACGGCGACGACGACGTCGTCTACGGCTTCGTCGACGACTACCTCGTCGCCGGCACCGAGGAGGGCTTCAGAGCCGCGGTCGCCGCGTCCAAGGGCAGATCGCTGGCCGAGGAGGAGCGCTTCACCGACGCCGCGGACGAGCTCCCCGACGACCGCCTCGCATGGGGCTACGCCGAGCCGCGCATGATCATCGAGCTGCTGAGAGAGCAGGCGCTGGTCGATCCCGAGCTGAGAGGCGCGCTCGAAGGCCAGGAGGAGCAGCTCGACAGAGCGCTCGGGTCCGAGCCGATCACGATGGCGCTGACCGCGCGCGCCGACCAGGTCGTCTTCGAGTTCGCCTCCGGCTCGGCCGAGCTGCCGCAGGCCGGCGACAGCGCCGTCGCGCTCGGCGACCTGCCGGGCGAGGCGTGGGCGGCCTTCGCGGCGCCGGTGGACGGCGAGACGATCGCCAGACAGCTGAGACAGTCCGACGTCTACGACATGGCCGCGACGCAGGTCCGCGAGCTGCTCGGCCTCGACCTCGACGCCGACCTGCTCGGCTGGCTCGACGGCGTCGCCGCGTTCGTCGGCGGCACCTCCCTGGTCGACGCCTCCGCCGGCATCGTGCTCGGCTCCAGCGACCCCGCGGGAACCGAGCGGGCCGTCGACGGGCTCGAGCGCTTCGCCAAGCGCTCCGGCCTCCAGACGACGCCGACGACCGGCGAGGGGCACGGCTTCCAGCTGCGCTTCCCGCAGTTCCCCCAGCCGCTCGCGCTGCTCGCCGACGGCGACAAGCTCGCCTTCGGGCTCGGCGTGGCGTCCGCGCGCGAGGCGCTCGACCCGAGATCGCCGCTCGCCGACACCGAGCCGGGCAAGTCGGCGATCGAATCGCTTGGGGACGGCTACGAGGCGCAGTTCCTGCTCGTGCCCGAGCCGCTGATGGCGCTGCTGGAAGGCTTCGGCCTGGCCGAGGAGGAGCCCGACTTCGCCGAGGTCCGCAGCTACGTCTCGGCGTACAGATCGATCGTCGCCGGCACCAAGCAGGAGGGCGATCGCACCTCCGCGAAGTTCGTGCTCAACCTGCAGGACCCCGACAGCGAGTCGAGCGACACCCCGTGACGCGGGCGCTTCACAACTGATCGACTCGGTCCGGCGAGCGGCGGGCTATGGTGCGGGGCCGATGTTGCGCCGCCGCCTCGCCCTCGCCGGACTGCTGTTGTCGCTGACGACCGGACTCGCCGCCTGCGGCGGCGGAGACGACGGCGGCAGGACGACCACGATCGTCGCCCCGCAGATCGGCTCCAGCGGCGACGAGCCGGAGGCCGTCCAGCAGCTCGGCTTCCCCGCCTTCGCGACGAAGAACACGACGCGCGTCGGCGGGGCGGACGCGATCGCCAACGCCGCCGCGATCGCCCGCGCGGTCTACCCCGGCGGCGCGCCGAACACGCAGCCGCCGGCGGTCGCGGTCGTCGACCAGGACTCGTGGCAGGCCGGCGTCGCCGCCGCCGTGCTGATGAGCAGACCGCTGCGCGCGCCGATCCTCCTGACCGACGGCAGATCGCTTCCGCAGGCGAGCGAGGAGGCGCTGAGAGCGCTCGCGCCGACCGGCGTCGGCGCGCTCGGCGGGATGCAGGTCGTGCGCGTCGGCTCCAACACGCCGGCGCCGGCCGGCTACCGCTCGACGACGATCGAGGGCGAGGAGCCCGCGGCGCTGGCAGCCGCGGTCGACAGATTCCAGTCGGCCGCCTCCGGCAGAGCGACGAAGACGGTGATGGTCGTCTCCAGCGACGACCCCGCCTTCGCGATGCCCGCCGCCGCCTACGCCGCCAAGAGCGGCACGCCGATCCTGTTCGTCAGCAGAGACACGATCCCGGGCGCGACCTTCGCCGCGCTGCAGGCGCACGGCAGACCGCGGATGTTCCTGCTCGGCCCCGAGACCGTGATCAGCGCGAGAGTCGAGAGAGCGCTGAGAGGGCTCGGCAGAGTCACGCGCATCTCCGGCGAGGACGCCGTCAGAAACGCGATCGCCTTCGCGCGCTACAGCGACGGCAGCTTCGGCTGGGGCGTCGTCGACCCCGGTCACGGGCTCGTCTTCGCCAACGACAGACGGCCCGCCGACGCCGCCGCCGCGGCGCCGCTGTCGGCGAGCGGCACCTACGGACCGCTGCTGCTGCTCGACGACGCGACGACGCTGCCGCTGCCGCTCGGCGAGTACCTGCTGGACATCCAGCCGGGCTACGAACGCGATCCGGTCCGTGGCGTTTACAATCACGCCTGGCTGATCGGCGACGAGGCGGCGATAACGCTTCCGGTCCAGTCGCGCATCGACAGCCTCCTGGAGATCTCCCCCGTCAGAACGAGCGCGCCGTGAGCAGATTCGAGCATCCTGACCGCCTGCGCCCCGGGCGCGAAGTCACCGTCGACGACGTCCGTCAGCTGATGGGCGCCTCCACCCCGCACTTCGCGCTGCAGCTGCGCGAGCGCATCCGCCGGCTGATCAGAGGCCTGCCGGCCGATCACCCCGCGCGGGTCGAGGGCGAGCGCGAGATCGCCCGCCTCGAGGGCATCGCCTTCCACGGCGAGGTGCGCGGCACCCCGGCCCAGCCGGGCATGAAGACGCTCGCCAGCGTCGACGACGCGGCGTAGGCCGTTCGTCACAGGAGCCGCGCGGTTGCGCGCGGCTTTGCGGCGGGACTGCGGCGACTCTTCGCGACTTCGCAAAATCTCCGCCGACGGCGGCCATCGGCACCTGCTCGTGCCGCATAGTGGCTCGCGATGCCCGCGCCGCACGACCCGCAGCTCGCCCTCAGCCAGCTCGCCTACGAGCAGGCGAGCGCGGCACTCGTGCGGCAGCTCGATGCGTTGAACGCGTTTGCCAGTCGCTCCGCCGCACTGTTCGCGGCCGGCGTCGTCTCGTCGTCGCTGTTCGGCGGCTGGGTGCTGACGCGCGTCGGCTCGTTCGGTCCGCTGGGCTGGGCCGCGATCACAGCGCTGCCGGTCGTTCTGATCGCGTCGCTGCGATGCGCATCCCCGCTGCGTCGTCTCGAGGGTGCGATCTCCGCTCCCATCCTGCTCGAAGCGGCAGAGCGCGATCAACGACTCATGAGGGCCGGGGCGGCGCATCGCGCCGTCGCCGAGCATCTCGCCGCGAGCTATGCCAAGAATGAAGCGACAGTCACGCGAATTGCATCGGAACTGCGAATCGCGCTCACATTTCAGGGCGTTGCAGTAGTTTGCTGGGTAGCGGATCTGCTGCTGAGGGCGTAGCGTCGAGGCTATGGACAAGATTCCCAGCCACGACGAGATTCACCGTAGGACCGGCCTGCCCAATCCGATGATTTTGGGCGGCCCGGGGGCCAGCAGATATGCCTGGCCGAACGGGCGCCCGCGCGAGCGGGTGTGGC
>DATIOB010000631.1:0-3190 GCA_035473605.1 Conexibacter sp. | reverse complement strand
CCGACGCGCCTCCCCCAGCGCCGAGATGAGGGATGTGAGGCGATGACCGAAACCCGCGGGGACGGCCCCTTCCGTGCTGACGACGGCGCTCCCAGCGTCGGTGCGGCAGCGAGCGAGGAGCCTCATGCCCGATCATCGTCGGTTGGCGGAAGAAGCACGCGAGCGCGAGCGCGAGGAGCTCGCGTCGGCCTCACGAGAGATGACCGCGGCGCGACGCGACGAGCTGGCGCACGTGCGGGACGTCGCCTCCGACAACCGGGACCGGTTTGCGCAGACCCGCGACGACGCCGTTGACGCGCGCGATCGCGCCGCCCAGGAGCGCGAACGACAGCTCAGCGACGCCGAGCTGCCACGAGCGCTTCTGGATGGCCTCCGCGAGCTGCGTCAGCAGGGCGCGACGCTGCGGCATCAGTCCGCACTCGATCGGCTGCGGGCCGCAGCCGATCGCGACGCAGCCGCCGAGGACCGGCGACATGCTGCCCGCGAGCGTGAACACGCGGGAACCGACGAGCTGACCGGCGTCCTGCGACGCGGCGCAGGCGAGACCGCGCTCAGCCAGGAGATCGAACGCGCCCGCCGCGGCAGCCGCGAACTGATGCTCGCGATCATCGACGTCGACGGACTCAAAGCCGTCAACGACGCACACGGCCACCCCGCTGGGGACCTGCTCCTGCGCAACGTCGCCACCGCCATCTCCACGGCGCTTCGCCCCTACGACATCGTCACTCGCTGGGGCGGCGACGAGTTCGTCTTCGCGATGCCGGAGACGACCGTCCAGGAACTCCTCCAGCGCATCACGATCATCCAACACCACCTCGCCCAGCGACCGACCGCTGCGTCGATCAGCGCAGGACATGCACGGCTGCGACCGGGAGACACGCTCTCGACGCTGATCGCTCGCGCCGACGCAGCGCTCTACGTCGCCAAACGATCACGCGAGAGATAGCGCGCGCGTCGTGGGGCCGCGATCCCGCGCTTGCCCAGCGGGTGCTCGCGACTCTGCTCCGGCCCGGCGACGAAGCCGTCGAGCGAGATCGACATGTGACACGTGGTGTCCTGCACCAACACCCTCCCGAGTGGTTGCGCCCTGCAAGCGGAAGGGCCACCCCAGGCCGGGTGACAGCCGGCCGCAAGCCACGCGGCCGGCGGCCGGCGTCGCAGATCCCTGACAGGATGCCGCGCATGACCGGCCGCTCGATCGCGCTCTTCGTCGCCGCCGCGCTCGCCGAGATCGGCGGCGCCTACCTCGTCTGGATCGGCATCAAGGAGCACAAGGGCGCGCTCGTCGTCGCGCTCGGGATCGTCGCGCTCGGCCTCTACGGCGTCGTCGCCGCGATGCAGCCGAGCAACGAGTTCGGCCGCGTCCTGGCGGCCTACGGCGGCGTCTTCATCGTCGGATCGATGGTGTGGGGCGTCGCCTTCGACGGCTTCCGCCCCGACCGCGCCGACCTGATCGGCGCGACGCTCTGCCTCGCCGGCGTCGGCGTCATCATGTACGCCCGCTGAGCCGACGGAATCCACCCATGACCAGACCCCGCATCTACACGACGAGCTTCGCAAGCGTCCACCCGCTCTACGTCGCGAAGGCGGAGAGGAAGGGGCGCACCCGCGCGGAGGTCGACGAGATCATCCGCTGGCTGACGGGCTACAGCGCGGAGACGCTGGCAGCCCAGCTCGAAGCGCAGGTCGACGTCGAGACCTTCCTCGCCCAGGCCCCTCGATTGAATCCTGCGCGGGTCTTGATCAGAGGCACGGTCTGCGGCGTGCGAGTCGAGGAGCTGAGCGAATCTCCCATGAAGGAGATCCGCTACCTGGACAAGCTGATCGACGAGCTGGCGAAGGGCAAGGCGATGGAGAAGATCCTGCGCGCCGCCCCACCGGCTGGCTGATCGGGCGCCTCAGCCCGTGACCCAGCGTCTGGCGTCGCCGGCGACGACCACGACCTTGCCGGGAAGCTCCCCCGCGGCCGCGCGGGCGTGGACGTCGGCCAGCTCGCCCAGCGGCACGCGCTCGGCGACGTCGACGCGCAGCTCGCCGCGGTCGACCATCGCCACCAGCTTCGACAGCTGCTCGGCGTCGCTGCGGACGAAGACGCCGACGGCGCGCACGCCGCGCTGCTCGTCGCCGGGGGTGGGGATCGTCGGCACCGTGTTGACGACGACGCCGCCGGGACGGACCAGGGCGACGAGCGCGACGAGCGCGACGAGCTGCTCGGGAGCGATCCGCGCGAGGTTGAGGAGCACGTCGGAGTGACACCACTGCGACATCCAGCTCATCAAGACGCCATGGATGTCGCGGCGGGCGGCCGGCTCATTGAGGCCGGCCGCCCGTCGCGCCGCGTTCAGCAGGCCGAGTTGCTGACGCAGATCGTGAAGGGGATCGAGCGGCTCCAGTTCGAGGAGCTGCCCGGCACGTTCGCCTGCACGCTGTAGGTGCCGCTGACCGACGGAACCGTCAGCGTGGCCTCGCCGAGGGAGTCGGTCGTCGCCGTGGAGGTGCCGGCGGTGACGGTGTAGCCAGCGGGGTGGGTGGCGGGGCTGGGCGGGATGATCCAGTGGTTGGGATCGTTGGGGTCCTGCGTGCCGAAGATGTCGGTCGGCTTGTAGGCGGTCAGCTTCACCTTCAGCGTTCTGCCCGGTCTGATCGTCCCGGTCGCAGGCGTGACGCGATCGAGGAAGATCGGGATCGCGTCCGGTATGTAGCTGGGCGAGGGGCCGGACTTGCCGGCCTGCCAGAGGACGGTGTCGCCGTCGGAGAGGTGCAGGCCGCACGCGCCCCAGTCGGCGAAGTTGTTGTCGTGGTAGAGGATCCAGTACTCCTCGTCGGGCGACCAGGTGTGCGACTCGCCGAGGATCGTCTCGACGTAGCCGCCGCGGTCCCACGTGCCTCTGGTCGCCAGCTCGGTCGCCTGATAGGCGGTGTCGTCGGCGCATCTCTGCGGCAGCGTGCCGACGCCGTTCCACGTTCTCGCGGTGCCCGAGCCGGACCCGATCGTCACGCTGGTGGACGACAGCAGCGTGCCGCTTCTTCCCTCGACCCGCACCGTCACCGTCGCCGCGTCGGCCGCCAGCGGCGTCAGCGCGCACGCCGCCGTCGCCAGCGCTGTGGCCAGCAGGGCGCGCACGCCGCGCGCGCCCGTTGCTCTGATGGACATGACTCTCCTTCTGTTGATTGACAAGGCTTCGATTCA
>DATIOB010000630.1:0-7192 GCA_035473605.1 Conexibacter sp. | reverse complement strand
CCGGACGGATGACCCTCGGTCGTGAGGTCGTCGTCGTGCGTGTCCCACAGCAGCGGGTCGTGGTCGGTCAGCGGATCGTCGCTGCGCGCCAGTCTGCCGGCGAGGTCGGCGTAGCCGGCGGGCAGGTCGATCGAGTCGCCGAGGCCCAGCTCGGAGTAGTTGCCCAGCAGCGGGACGCTGCCGGAGACCTTCACCTGCACGCGACCGGGATCTTCGCCGGCGTCGTAGCTGCCGCCGGCGTCAGGATCGCTCGTGCTCGGCAGCTGCGTCAGCACCGGGTCGTGCTGGTTGAGCCAGATCGCGAGGAACTGGTGCTTCCAGACCGGCTCGCCGAAGAAGCTGGCGACGAGCTTGACCGGCGCGATCCCGGCCTTCAGCGAGACGACGTCGGCGGCCATGCACCAACGCCCCTGGTCGTCGACGTAGGAGCGGATCGTGCCCGGCTCGATCTGCGGCTTGGCGCGGTCCGGATCGGCGCCGCTCCAGTCCTCGACGAGGAAGTCGGTCGCGTACAGGTCCGCGATCGTGCCCCGTTGCGAGAGCGACTCGCTCATGTCGCGCGAGACGCACGAGGCGAGCTTGATCTGCTCGCCTCGCCATGCCAGGTATGGCACGTTGGTGTCGAGCGGGTCGGTCGGTGCCGCGGTCGCTGCGGCCGGAAGGGAAGCGGCGGCGCCGCCGGCGGCGAGCGTCGCGAGCAGCGCTGCACGTACCGGCCACCGTGCCGTTCGCCGCATCGTTCTGGTGATGCGCATGGGTCCTCCGTGCGGTGGAGTGATGACCCGGAAAAACTACGTTTGGTGGGCTGCGGTGCTGGGGTGACGTTGGGCCGCGGGTGGGGTGGGAAGCGCGGGCCACGCGGCGCGCCCCGGCCCCGTCGGTGGGGGAGATCGGAGTGTCTAGTACATCGCCGCTTCGCGCATCTGACGGGCGACGACGACCGCCTGTCTGCGCGAGCTGACGCCGAGCTTGCGCAGCAGGTGCTTGATGTGCGAGCGGACCGTCTCGGTGCTCAGCACGAGCTGGTCGGCGACCTCGTCGGTCGAGAGCCCGCCGCACAGCAGGTCGAGCACCTCCCACTCGCGATCGGTCAGCGGGCTGCGCACCGGCCGCAGCCCGGCGCCGTCCTCGCGCTGCCGACGCAGGCAGTCGACGAGGTGGCCGGCGACGTGACGGGGCACGATCGCCTCGCCGTCGTCGGCCGCCCGCAGCGCCCGCGGCAGCGGCTCCAGCCCGCAGCTCTTGGGCAGGTAGCCGGCAGCGCCGGCCCGCAGGCAGCGCAGCGCGACGGCGGGATCGTCGGTGCGCGCATGGACGATCACGCGCACCTCGCGCGTGCGCTCGTGGATCCGCCGGATCGCCTCGAGCCCGCCGAGCCCCGGCAGCTCGGCTTCCATCAGCAGCAGGTCGGGCACGTAGTGGAGCGTCAGCTCGACCGTCGTGCGGCCGTCGCCGGCCTCGGCGATCACCGTGATGCCCGCGGCCTGGAGCGCGTCCCGCACGGCCCGCCGCGAGAGCGGGTCGTCGTCGGCGACGATGACCCGCAACGTGCGTGTCGCGTGACGGTCCTGGGCCGTCGTGGTGTCGTTCCTCGACACAGGTCACCTCCTTCTGGGGGGATGGGGGAGGGACGCCCAGCATGACGGGTGGAACCGCCCCCGGTGGGGGAGGAACGGCCCAGGGGAGCGCCCAGACGCCAGCGAGACCGTTCTCTCACCGGTCACATACCATGAGGGCGTGCCAACGGCGAGCGACTACTACGACCGTCTCGGCGTCCCGCGGGACGCCGATGCTGAACAGATCAAGAAGGCCTTCCGCCGCCTCGCGCGCGAGCTGCACCCGGACGTCAACAGCGACGACCCGGAGGCCGAGACGAAGTTCAAGGCCGCTGCGGAGGCGTACGAGGTGCTGTCGGACCCCGACCGCCGCGCGACCTACGACCGCTACGGCGCCGACGGCCTCAGAAGCGGCGGCTTCCAGCCGAGCGGCTTCGGCTCCTTCTCCGACATCTTCGACGCCTTCTTCGGCGGCGACGTCTTCAGCGGCGGAGGCGGCCGCGGCGGCCCGGCACAGGGCGGCGACGTCGCCGTCTCGGCGACGATCGAGCTGGCGCAGGCGGCGACCGGCACGCCGGTCGAGGTCTCCTACGAGGCGGTCATCCGCTGCGAGACCTGCCACGGCAACGGCGCCGAGCCGGGGACGCCGATCGAGACCTGCGAGCGCTGCGGCGGCTCCGGCCAGCTGCGCGCCGTCTCGCGCACGCCGTTCGGCCAGGTCGTCCGCGCGACCGCCTGCGACGTCTGCCACGGCGACGGCCGCGTGCCGAAGTCGCCCTGCAAGACCTGCAGAGGCCGCGGCCGCGTCGTCGCGCGCCAGACCGTCAGCGTCGACGTCCCGGCCGGGATCTCCGACGGCCAGCGGATCCGCCTCTCCGGCCGCGGCCACGCCGGCGAGCACGGCGGCCCGCCCGGCGACCTCTACGTGCTCGTGCGCGTCGCGGAGGACGAGCGCTTCGTGCGCGACGGCGACGACCTCGTCACCGTCGTCGACGTCGCGGCGCCGCTGGCGGCGCTCGGCACGACGCTCGACGTCCCGACGCTCGACGGCCCGATCCCGCTCGAGGTGCCGGCCGGCACGCAGCCGAACGAGACGCTGACGCTGCGCGGCAGAGGGCTCCCGGCGCTGCGGCGCGGGCGCAGAGGCGACCTGCGCGTCGTCGTCAACGTCGTCATCCCGCGGCGGCTCTCGCATGAGCAGCGGGAGCTGATGGAGCAGCTGAGCGCGTCGCTGGGCGAGGAGAACCTGCGCACCGAAGAGGGCGTCTTCTCGAAGCTCAAGCGGGCCTTCGGAGCGTGAACCCGTGATCCGCCTCGCGTTGAGAGTCGGCCGCGCCGACGCCGAGGTCGCGCTCGCCGAGCTGCTGGAGCTGGCGCCGAGCGGGGTCGAGGAGGTCGACGGCGGCGACTGGGTCGAGTACGCCGTCTACGGCGCGCCGGGCGAGCTGCCCGACCTGCCGGACCTGCGCGCGGCCGTCGGCGGCGCGCTCGTCGAGGTCACCACCAGCGAGCTGCCCGACGACTGGACCGAGCGCTGGAAGGACTTCCACAAGCCGCTCGTGCTCGCCGACCGGCTCGCCGTGCGGCCGCCGTGGGAGGCGCCGCTGGGCGCCGCCGTCGAGCTGGTGATCGACCCGGCGCAGGCGTTCGGGACCGGATCGCACGCGACGACGCGGCTCTGCCTCGAGCTGCTGCTCCAGCTCGCAGACGCGGAGCCGGCCGCGCGCGGGCCGCTGGTCGACGTCGGCTGCGGCTCGGGCGTGCTCGCGATCGCCGCCGCCAGACTCGGCTGGGAGCCGGTCGTCGCGGTCGACTACGACCAGCTGAGCGTCGACGCGACGATCGAGAACGCCGCCGTCAACGGCGTCACGCTCGACGTGCGGAGAGGCGATCTGCGCAGCGAGACGATGCCGGCCGCCCCGACGGTGCTCGCCAACCTGCTGCGCCCGCTGCTGCTGGAGTACGCGGCCGACCTGCCGCAGCCGCCGCGGCGGCTGATCGCCTCCGGCCTGCTCGTGCACGAGGGCGACGAGATCGCCGCCGCCTTCGCCGCGCACGGCCTGGCCGAGCGCGCCCGCCTGAATCGCGGCGAGTGGTGCGCTCTGCTGCTCGCCGCCGACTAGAGCGCGGCGAGCCAGTCGCGCAGGCCGCCGTCGAGCACGAGCGCGGTCAGCTCGTCGTAGCCGCCGGCGCCCGGGTGGGCGCCGTCGCCGGCGGCCGCCTCCTCGCGCCAGGTGCCGGAGGCCAGCAGCTGCTCGGCGACCGCGACGTAGGCGATCCCGCGGGCCGCGCAGAGCTTCTCGAAGGCGCCGGTCAGCTCGCGCACGCGCTCGTCCCAGGCCGGCTCGCTGACCGGCGGCGGCCCGACGACGAAGGCCGGCAGCTCCATCATCCGCGCGGCGTCGAGCGTCTCGGCGAGCGCGGTCGTCGACTGCTCGACGGTCAGCCGCGGCGGGTCGCCGGGCTGCTCGCCGCAGGCGTCGTTGGAGCCGACGCTGAAGACGACGGCGCAGGTCGCCTCCGCCCGCAGGCGCGGCCAGGCCTCGGTCTGCCAGCGGCCGCAGACCTGCACCGAGGTCTCCCCGCGGATGCCGAGGTTGTAGGGCGTCAGCGGCGCGCAGGCGGCGGCGACGCGGCCGACCCAGCCGCAGCCGCGCGGATCGCCCGCGCCGGCAACGAAGGAGTCGCCGAAGAAGAGAACGCGACGGTCGTTCACCGTTAGGAGCCAACCAGATTCCGCGGGCTTGTGACGTGCCCCATGCGGGCATAGCCTTCAGACCATGGCCTGGGACATCGTCATCGCCGGAGGCGGGTTCGGCGGCTACTACGCCGCCCGCACGCTCGAAAAGCAGCTGCCGCCGCACGCGGCGCGCGTCACGTTGGTCAACGACGTGAACTTCATGCTCTACACCCCGTTGCTCCCGGGTGCGGCGGCCGGCACGCTGGAGCCGCGCCACGTCGTCGTGCCGCTGCGCGAGCAGCTGAGACGGACCGATCTGTGGCTCGGCCGCGTCACCAGCGCCGAGCCCGGCAGCAACTGCATCTCGGTCGACTCGCTCGACGGCCGCGAGCACAAGCTCCACTACGACCAGCTGATCGTGGCGCTCGGCGCCGTCTCGCGCACGCTGCCGATCCCCGGGCTGGCCGAGCACGCCGTCGGCTTCAAGACGCTCTCGGAGGCGATCGCGCTGCGCAACCGCGCGGTCACGTCGCTGGAGATCGCGGAGACGATCCACGACGCGCAGGAACGCGCCGAGTACCTCACGTTCGTCTTCGTCGGCGCCGGCTACGCCGGGCTGGAGGGGATCGCCGAGCTGCAGGACTTCGTCACCGACGTGATCGACCTCTACCCGCGCTGCCGCGTGCAGGGCGTCCGCTTCATGCTCGTGGAGGCGCGCGACCGCGTGATGCCGGAGGTCGCGCCGCGGCTGGCCGCCTTCGCCGAGCGCGAGCTGCGCGGCCGCGGCATGGAGATCCGCACGAACACGACCGTCGAGGCCGTCTCCGACAACACCGTCACGCTCAAGGGCGGCGAGGTGATCCCCTGCCGCACGCTCGCCTGGACGGCCGGCGTCAAGCCGCATCCGGTCGTCAGCAGACTGGGCCTGCCGCTCGGCAGAGCGGGCCGGATCGAGGTCGACCAGACGATGCGCGTCAACGGCCACCGCAACGTCTGGGCGATCGGCGACGCCGCCGGCGTGCCGGACCCGGCGCGCAAGGGCGAGCTGTCGCCGCCGACGGCGCAGCACTCGATCCGCCAGGGCAGACGCGTCGCGCGCAACGTCGCCGCCGAGCTGGGCGGCAGCGGCAGCGTCAAGCCGTTCACCTACAAGACGAAGGGCGTCTTCGTCGACATGGGCCGCCACCAGGCGGTCGCGAGCGCGATGGGGATAAGACTGCGCGGCTTCCCGGCCTGGTTCCTCGCCCGCACCTACCACCTCGCGAACATGCCCGGCTGGCACCGCAAGTCGCGCCTGCTGGTCGACTGGACCGTCTCGCTGCTGTTCCCGCGCGACACCTCGGAGCTGGGTCAGATCGGCAATCCGCCCGAGCTGGAGCAGGTCCACCACCCGGCGACGCCCGCCAACGGCGCCGCACCCGCGGCGTCGACCGCGGCCGGGGACGGCAGAGGCGGCGGCAGAGCGCCGGAGTCGGCGCCGTCGTCATAGACGGCGGCGCCGCCGGCGCGGCTATCCTAGGTGGACCGTGACCGTCGCCGAACGACTGAGAACCGACATCACCGCCGCGATGAAGGCGGGCGACCGTGAGCGCGTGGGCGCGCTCCGGCTCGTGCTGTCCGAGCTGCAGAAGTCGGTGAAGGAGGGCGACGGCGACGAGCTGGCCGTGCTGCGCCGCGAGCGCAAGCGCCGGCTCGATGCCGCCGAGCAGTTCCAGGGCGGCGGTCGCGAAGAGCTTGCAGTGAAGGAGAGCGCCGAGGCCGAGCTGATCGCCGGCTACATGCCGGCGGAGCTGTCGGACGCCGAGGTCGACGCGCTCGTCGCCGAAGCCGTCGCCGAGACCGGCGCCAGCTCTCCGAAGGAGATGGGCGCCGTGATGAAGGCGACGATGGCGCGGGTCGCCGGGCGCGCCGACGGCAAGCGCGTCTCCGCGCGCGTACGGGAGGCGCTGTCGTCGTAGTGCCGGGCACGAGCGCAACCCCCGAAGGCACGAAGGTGCGGCGCAGGCTGGAGCTGGACAACGCGGTCGCCGCCGAGCTGTCGGGCACGCAGGACGAGGTGCTGCGGACGCTCGAGAGCGATCTCGACTGCCAGATCTGGCTGCGCGGCAACATCCTCACGCTCGAGGGCGAGAGCGAGGCGGTCGACGCCGCCGAGCAGGTCGTGCGCGAGGTCGCGGACCTGGTCGGGCGCGGTCATGAGATCGCCCCGGGCACGATCCAGGCGATCCGCGGCGCGCTGCGCGAGCACGAGTCCCCCAGCAGGGTGCTCGAGGACGTCATCTGGCGCCACCGCTCGACGAAGGTCGCGCCGAAGACGGTCAACCAGAAGCGCTACGTCGACTCGATCCGCAACAACACGATCACGTTCGGCGTCGGCCCGGCCGGCACCGGCAAGACGTGGCTGGCGGTCGCGATGGCGGCGGCGGCGCTGAGCCGGCGCGAGGTCAACCGCATCATCCTCACGCGCCCGGCCGTCGAGGCCGGGGAGCGGCTCGGCTTCCTGCCCGGCGACCTGATGGCGAAGGTCGACCCGTACCTGCGGCCGCTGTTCGACGCGCTGCACGACATGCTCGACCCCGAGAGAGTCGTCGCGCATCTGGAGCACAACGTGATCGAGGTCGCGCCGCTGGCCTTCATGCGCGGCCGCACGCTCAACGACTCGTTCGTGATCCTCGACGAGGCCCAGAACACCACGCCGGAGCAGATGAAGATGTTCCTCACGAGGCTCGGGTTCGGCTCGCGGATGGTCGTCACCGGCGACATCACGCAGATAGACCTCCCGAGCGACCAGCAGTCCGGGTTCGTCGCCGTCGGCGAGGCGCTCGACGCGGTCGAGGGGATCGAGTTCGTACGGCTCGGCGGGGAGGACGTCGTCCGCCACAAGATCGTGCAGCGGATCGTCGCCGCGTACAACGATCATTCCAAGCGCGCCGCCCCCGAGCTGCGCCCCGCGCAG
>DATIOB010000629.1:0-7720 GCA_035473605.1 Conexibacter sp. | reverse complement strand
GCGGGCTCGCCGGCACCCATCTGGCGGGCGCGGAGCAGTTCGGCGCTCCACCCGGAGCGGGCGCCGACACCGGCTTCGGCTCGCTGCGGCTGCCGAACGAGCCGGCGCCCGACTGGCCGAGCTTCTACGCCGAGCGGCGGCTGATCCCGCTCGCCGACCGCGCGCAGCGGCGCGGTGCGCTCCCGGCCGGTGCGATGACCGCGCTCGACCGCGTCGTCGAGCGCCTGCGCTCCAGCGACGGGGAGCGCGGCGGCGGTCCCGGGATAGCGGGTCCGCCGGAGCCGCCCGCGCGCCTGCACGGCGACCTTTGGGGCGGCAACGTCATGACGGGCGCGCAGGGAGAGCCGTGGCTGATCGACCCCGCCGCGCACGGCGGCCACCGCGAGGTCGACCTGGCGCTGCTGCGCCTCTTCGGCGGTCCCTCCCAGCGCGTCTTCGACGCCTACGAGGAGGTCGCGCCGCTGGCGCCCGGCGCCGCCGAGCGCGTCGGCCTGTGGCAGCTCGCGCCGCTGCTGCTGCACGCCGCCCTCTTCGGCGGCGGCTACGGCAGCCG
Organism: Conexibacter sp.; assembly: GCA_035473605.1. Taxonomy (GTDB): domain Bacteria; phylum Actinomycetota; class Thermoleophilia; order Solirubrobacterales; family Solirubrobacteraceae; genus Conexibacter. The sequence continues at coordinate 7,167 of DATIOB010000629.1, read as the reverse complement.
CGCGGCGGAGCTGCTGAAGCGCTACTCCTAGGCGGCCTGCCGCCCGTCCGCACCCGCCGGCGTCTGCCCCGGCAGCACGCCCGGGCCCGGCAGCTGCGCGCGCACCTGGTAGATGCCGATGAAGCCCGTCCGGAAGCCGTTGCGGGCGGTGCGGAGGTAGAGCCGCCAGACGCGGATCCGCTCCTCGCCGGCCAGCCGCGTCGCCTCCTCCAGGTTCGCGTCGAGGTTCTCGTACCAGTGCCGCAGCGTCTCGGCGTAGTCGTCGGCGAAGCCCTCGACGTGCTGGGTCACGAAGCCGGCCCGCTCGAGCGCCAGCAGGTTGCGGCTGAGGTGCAGCGGCTCGCCGTCGGGGAAGACGTAGCGCTCGGAGAACGGCCCCGCCTTCGGGTCGCTGTGGCGCAGTCGCGTGATGCCGTGGTTGAGCAGGCGGCCGCCGGGCTTCAACGCGCTGGCGAGCATGCGCGCGTACTCGTCGAGGTTGGCGTCGCCGACGTGCTCGACCATGCCGATCGAGGAGACGGCGTCGAACTGCTCCCCGGCGAGGTCGCGGTAGTCCTGCAGGCGGATCTCGATCTTGTCGGCGAGGCCGGCGGCGGCGACTCGCTCGCGCGCGATCTGCGCCTGCGACGGCGAGAGCGTGATCCCGACGACGTCAACGCCGTACTCGCGCGCCGCGTGCAGCGCCATGCTGCCCCAGCCGCAGCCGACGTCGAGCAGCCGCTCCCCGGCTCTCAGCCCGAGCTTCGAGGCGACGAGGTCGAGCTTCGTCGCCTGCGCCTCCTCGAGCGTTCTCGCGCCGCGCGAGAAGATCGCGCACGAGTACGTCATGTCGTCGCCGAGGAACAGTCTGAAGAAGTCGTTGGAGACGTCGTAGTGGTGGCGCACGGCCTCCGCGTCGCGCTCGCGCGAGTGCGCCTTGCCGCTGAGGATGATCTCCGCGGCCGGCCGTCTCGGCGGCAGCGTCGCGCCGACCGCGCGCGCGGCGGCGAGCATCAGCTTCGCCTTCGTGCGGCCGTCGACCGGCGCCGGCTTCCACTGCTGCAGCAGGTCCATCGCGGCGTCGATGTCGTCGATCGCTATCTCGCCGGCGACGTAGGCGCGGCCGATGCCGAGCTGGCCGGGCGCGCGGAGGGCGTGGGCGACCGCCCTCGGCGACCTGACGGTGAAGACGGGACCGCCACCGTTGGTCGTCGGCAGGTCGCTGCCGTCCCAGAAGCGGATCGTGAAGGGGCGATCGGGAAAGGCTCGCTCCACTTCCCGGCGGAGCGGCGAGGTCACGGCAAAGGGCATGTGCGTCACGCTATCGGTTCGATGGTTCTCGATGCAACAACTGTGTTCCACCAGATAGAAGTATGAAGGGGACCTGTGACCGGGACCGGCTCGTCCCGTCCGTCACGTGGGTACGGTCCTGAAGATGGACCGCTTCGAGCTGCAGGAGATGACGCTCCATGGCCACCGCATCGCGTTTCGCGCCGGTGGCAGTGGGCCGGTGCTGGTGCTGGTGCACGGGATCACCTCCACCTCGCGCACGTGGGAGCGCGTCTTCCCGCTGCTGGCGCGCAACTTCACCGTGATCGCACCCGACCTGCTCGGCCACGGCCAGTCGGCGAAGCCGCGGGGCGACTACTCGCTCGGCGCCTATGCCAGCGGCGTGCGCGACCTGCTCGTCGCGCTCGGCCACGAGCACGCGACCTTCGTCGGGCACTCGCTCGGCGGCGGCGTCGCGATGCAGCTCGCGTACCAGTTCCCCGAGCGCTGCGAGCGGCTCGTGCTGGTCGGCAGCGGCGGGCTCGGCCGCGACGTCAGTGTGCTGCTGCGGGCGGCGACGCTGCCGGGCTCCGACGTCGTGCTGCCGCTGCTGGTCAACCACTACCTGCTCGACGCCGGCCGTCTCGCCGGCTCGCTGCTCGGCCGGCTCGGGCTGCGCGCCGGCACCGACGTCGCCGAGATGGCGCGCGGTCACGCCTCGCTCGCCGATCGCGACGCGCGCGCGGCCTTCGTGCACACGCTGCGCGCGATCGTCGACGCCGGCGGCCAGCGGGTCGACGCGCGCGATCGGCTGTACCTCGCCGAGCACGTTCCGTTCCTGATCGTGTGGGGCGAGCACGACAGCATCATTCCCGCCGCGCACGGCCGTGACGCCCACGCGCTGGTGCCGTCGAGCCGGCTGGAGATCTTCGAGCGCTCCGGTCACTTCCCGCACGTCGACGAGCCGACGCGCTTCATCGAGCTGCTCGAGGATTTCGTCGCCACCACGGCGCCCGCCGCGGTCGAGCCGGAGCAGTGGCGCGAGCTGCTGCGCGTCGGCCGCGCCGCCTGAGCGCGCTGTTCGGCGGCGCCGCCTCAGCGCGGCGCCGCGCAGGCTGCCAGCACCGACGCGCCGGCCAGCTCGCCCGCGCGTTCGGCCGGGAGGCGACCCGCGGCGACCTCCGCCGCGGCAGCGTGCACGAGCGCGTAGGTGACCGCGAGCAGCCAGTCGATCGGCACGTCGTCGCGGAAGCGGCCCTCGTCCTGGCCGCGCCGCAGCGTCCGCGCGACGCGCTCGCCGACGGGCCGGTGGCGGGCGTGGCACTCGGCTTCGGAGAGCACCTGGCCGACGGCCTCCATCAGCCGTCCCTGCCGGTCGATCGTCTGCCACGAGGCGGCGACCATGCGCGCCAGCGCGACGTCGGGCGGCCCGCTGTCGGGCTCGGCGCCGTCGAGCGCCGCGGCCGCCTCTGCGATCGCGGCGTCGAGCACCGCGCCGACGAGCGCGGCGCGCGTGGGGAAGTGCGCGTAGACGGTCGTGCGCGTCACGCCGGCGGCCTCGGCGACCGCGCTGAGCCCCGCGTCGGGGCGGGTCGCGAGCACGTCGAGCCCGGCCGCGACGATCGCGGCGACGTTGCGCTCGGCGTCGGCGCGCCGGCTCGGTGGGGTGGTGCTGGCGGACAAGCTTGACAAGAGTGTAAGGCTTATTCGTAAGATGAACACTCTTGTAAGAGTTACCTCCGCTCCCGTCGACGCCTCCGCCGCCCCGGCCGACCGCGCCGCGTCCGATCCCGACCGCGTCTCCGCCACCTCGGACCCCGCCACCCGCGTCCTCGTCGTCGGCGGCGCCGGCCAGGTCGGCAGCGCGATCGTCGCCGCGCTCGCGCCGCTGCTGCCCGGCCGCGTCGTCGTCGCCGGGCGCGGCCTCGAGCGCGCGCGGCAGGCCGCCGCGGTGGTCGGCCATGGCGTCACGGCGCTGCGCCTCGACGTCGCCGATCCAGCGCTCGCGGCCGATCCGCCGCCGGCGGCGGCGGTCGTGATGTGCATCGACGACCGCCCGCCGGGGCTGGTCGCGGCCTGGCTGGCGCGCGGCGTCCGCTACGTCGACGTGACGGCGACCCCGGCCCGCATCGCCGAGATCGAGGCGCTCGACGGGGTCGCGCGCGAGGGCGGCGGGAGCGCGCTGCTGAGCGTCGGCGTCGCGCCGGGCCTGACGAATCTGCTCGCCGCGAGCGTCGCGGACGGCTTCGACGCTCCCCCGGAGATCGAGCTGCTGGTCCAGCTCGGCCTCGGTGACGTGCACGGCCCGGCGGCGGTCGAGTGGACGCTCGACGGCCTCGCCGATCCGACTGCGCTGCGCGACTCGCGCAGCTTCGCGCTGCCCGGCCGCCGCCGTCCGCTGCGCGCCTACCGCTTCCCCTTCCCGGAGCAGGGGATCCTGCCGCGCACGCTCGGCGTCGCGAGCGCCTCGACCTGGCTCGCGCTCGACCCCGCGCCCGCGACCGGCCTGTTCGTGCTGGCCGCGCGCGCCGGGCTCGGCCGCCTGGTGGCGCGCGGGCGCCCGCGCAGCCGTGCCGCCGCGCTGCGGCTGCTGGCGGCCGGCGGCGCCGCGCCCGGCTCCGACGCCTGCGTGCTCGCCGCACGCGCCCGCGGCCTGCGCGACGGTCGCCCGCACGAGCGGCAGGCATCGCTCGCCGGCCGCCGCGAGGCCGAGCTGACCGGCCTCGTCGCCGCTGTCGCGACCCGCGCGCTGCTGCATGACGATCCGCCCGCCGGCGTCCACCACATCGAGCAGGTGCTGAAGCTCGACGCCGTCGTCGCGAGCCTGCGCGCCGCGGGCGCGCAGCTCCACTCCGGCGAGTAGCGGCCGCTACGCGGGACGAGAGGCCGAGCGCAGTTCCAGGATGCCGCCGGCGGTCCGCAGGCGGTCGTGCAGGCGCTGCCCGTCGAAGCCGGCGGCGGTGAGCATCCCGGGCAGCTCTCCGCGGCCGAGCGGGGCGGTGTTCTCGACTCCGTCGAGCAGCTGCAGGCCGCGGAAGGCGAGTCGCATCAGCGGATCGCGCGGCGGTCCCCAGTCGGCGACGTGGATGCGGCCGCTCGGACGCAGCAGCCGCCGCGCCTCGGCCAGCGCGGCGCGCTGGGTCGCCGGGGCAAGGTGGTGGAGCAGCAGCGACATCACGACGCGGTCGGCGCTCGCGTCGGGCAGCGGCAGCGCGTCGGCCAGTCCCTCGCGCCAGTCGACCGCCGCCGCGCCGGCCTTCCGGCGCGCCCGCGCGAGCACCGCGGCGTCGCCGTCTACCCCGATCGCGTGCACGCCGCCGGGCGTCGCAGCGCCGGCCGCCATCGTCGTGAAGGAGCCGGTCCCGCAGCCGACCTCGACGACCTCCAGCGGTCGTTCGGGCGGCGCACCTTCGAGCACCTGGGCCAGCATGCGCGAGCGGAACAGGCGCTCGCGCACGGTCACCGCGACGAGCGGGTCGTAGAGCGAGATCGGAGCGCGGCCGGCGGCGCGGACGTAACCGGCGCGCTCGGCGTCGTTGCGAGCTAGCATCTTCATGCAACATCGACGTTACTCTGGTGCAACGTCGATGTCCACCGCCTGCCCCTTCCCCGATCAGATGCCACTGCTCAGCTCCCTCGGCTTGATCTCGCTCGCGCTCGCCGGCCTCTCCGGATGGCTCGTGCTGGCGACGATGCAGCGGCCGGAATGGTTCTCCAGGCGCGGGGTCGTGGCGCCGATGCGCTTCCGCCAGCTCCACCTCGACTGGGTCTCGATGGGCCTGATCCTGATCGCGATCGATCAGGTCGTGCCCGATCGTCCGGCGTGGATCACCGCGCTGCTGGTGGTCGGCCTCGTCGTCAACCCGCTCCTGTTCGTGCCGCTCGCTTGGGGCACGCACCAGTCCGAGAAGCCGCTCTACCGCGCGGTGACGGTGATCTCGTTCGTCGCCGCCAGCGGCGGGCTGACGGCAGTGGCGATCTACGCGCTGGCCTGAACCATAAGCCTCAAGTAGAGGCTGAGGTAACACCGCGCAGTGCCATGTCGAGCAGCGCGATGCGGCATCGCGTCGGCTCCCAGTGATGTTCGCTGCGCAGGTGCACGTACGTCCCGCCGACCTGGTTGAAGAGCACCACTGCCGCCTCGTCGGGGTCGCCGAACTGCCGCAGCGTGCCGTCGGTGGCGCCGTCGCGCAGCAGCCGTGCGAGCGGCTCGACGAACACCTCTCGCGTGCCCAGCTCGCCGTCGTCGTGGAATATCGCGTCGCGCTGGGCGCGCAGAGCGACGAGCACGTCCAGTTCCTGCTCGGCTGTGTCGCAGATCGCGCGCAGCGCGCGCTGCAGGCGCTGACGCGCGCTGCCGGCGCTGGTCAGCGCCGGCCACAGCGCCTGTCGATAGGCGTCGGCCGCGTCGACGGCGAGCGCCGCCAGCACGTCGTCACGGTCGATCCCGCGACGATGCAGCGTCACGCGTGAGAGCCCCGCCTCGCGCGCGATCCGCTCGATCGTCGCGCCGGCATAGCCATGTCTGGCGAAGGCGCGCCGGCCCGCGGCGCGCAGCCGCTCGTCGATCACCGGTGTAGCGCTCATGCAACACGAATGTATCGCGCTCGCCGGCTGCGTCGGCCGCCTGGCCGCCCGGGGCTCCCTGATCCGCCGGCCGCGGCCGGCGCCGCCCGTGCTCAGGCCAGCGGCTCGCCGGCGTGGTCGCGCGCGACCAGCCGTGCGTACGGCCCGCCGCGCGCCATCAGCTCGTCGTGGCGGCCGCGCTCGGCGATCCGCCCTCTCTCCAGCACGACGATCTGATCGGCGTCGCGGACGGTCGAGAGGCGGTGGGCGATCGTGATCGTCGTGCGGCCCTCGGCGAGCCGTTCGAGCGCGGCCTGGACGGCCTGCTCGGTCTGCGTGTCGAGCGCGCTGGTCGCCTCGTCGAGCACCAGCACCGGCGGGTTGCGCAGCAGCGTGCGCGCGATCGCCATGCGCTGCTTCTCGCCGCCGGAGAAGCGGTAGCCGCGCTCGCCGACGACGCTGTCGTAGCCGTCGGGCAGCGAGGCGATCAGGTCGTGGATGCGGGCGCTGCGGGCGGCCGCCTCGACCTCCTCGTCGCTCGCCTCCGGCCGCGCGAAGCGGAGGTTCTCACGCACCGAGGCGTGGAACAGGTAGGTCTCCTGCGAGACGACGCCGACGGTCGCCGCGAGCGAGTCGAAGGCCAGCTCGCGCACGTCGACGCCGTCGATCGTGACGCGGCCGCGCTGCACCTCGTAGAGGCGCGCGGCGAGGTAGCCGAGCGTCGTCTTGCCGGCGCCGGTCTCGCCGACGACGGCGGTGCGCGTCCCGGCCGGCACGACGAGGTCGATCTGCTCCAGCGTCCACGGCGCGTCGCCCTCCCCGTAACGGAAGCCGACCCCCTCGAAGCGGACCTCGCCGACGACCTCCGACGGCCGCAGCCGCACGGGGTGAGGCGCCTCCTCGATGTCGACGGGCAGGTCGAGGTACTCGAAGATCCGCTCGAACAGCGCCAGCGAGGTCTGGATGTCGAGGCTTACAGACAGCAGCTGGCCGATCGGGAACAGCAGCCGCGTCTGCAGCGTCGTGAACGCGACGACGGTGCCGATCGAGATCGCCTGCCCGCCGTCGGCGATCGACTGCCCGGCGAACCAGTAGACGAGCGCCGGCATGACCGCGAAGGTCATCTGCACGGTCGCCATCCGCCAGCGCCCCGCCATTCGCTGGCGCACCTCGATCGCCGCCAGCTCCTCCGACTCGCGCGCGAACCGCTCGGCGAGGTCGCCGCCGCGGCCCATCGTGCGTCCGAGCAGGATCCCGGAGACGGACAGCGATTCCTCGACGAGCGTCGAGAGGTCCGCGAGCGTCCGCTGCTGCGTGGTCGTGATCCGCCGCCGCTCGCGGCCGACACGCCTC
>DATIOB010000628.1:0-3688 GCA_035473605.1 Conexibacter sp. | reverse complement strand
AGGCGCGGTGCTGGACGCCGTCGGCGCGCGAGGCGTACCACTCCTTGACGTGCTTGTCGCCGTCGCTCGGGCGGTTGCCGAGCTTGCTCCTCGTGGTCGCGGCGCGGCGGCGCGACTCGGTCGCCGCGGCGCGCAGCTGGGCGCGCTTGGAGAGCGCCTCCTCGTGCGCGGCGAGGGCGCGCTCGCGCGCCGTCGCGCGCTCCTGCTCGTAGGCGTCCCAGCCGCCTGCGTATGCCGTCGCCGCGCCGGTGCGAGGGTCGAGCACGACGACGCGGTCGGCCGCCTCGGCCAGCAGCGCGCGGTCGTGCGAGACGAGCACGATCCCGCCCTCGCGCTCGGCGAGCAGGCCGGCGAGCCGCTCGAGCCCGTCGGCGTCGAGGTGGTTGGTCGGCTCGTCGAGCAGCACGACGTCGAAGCGCGAGGTGCGCAGCGCGGCGAGGCCGGCGCGCGCCGCCTGCCCGCCGGAGAGCGTCCGCAGCGGGCGGTCGAGCAGCTCGGCGTCGAGCCCCAGCTCGCTCGCGGCGGCGGCCAGCCGCGCCTCCGCGTCGGCGCCGCCGAGCGTGACCCAGCGCACGAGCGCCGCGGCATGCGCGTCGATCGCGTCGAGGTCGCCGCCGTCGAGCGCGGCGGTCAGCCGGTCCAGCTCGCGCGTGGCGCCGGCGACGCCGATCCGTTCCAGGATCGTCTCGCGCACGGTCGCGCTCGGGTCCTCGCCCGGCTCGCTCGCGAGCTGCGGCAGGTAGCCGACGGTGCCGGCCGCGTGCACGCTGCCGCCGTCGGGCTGCTCCAGCCCGGCGAGGATCCGCAGCAGCGTCGACTTGCCGGCGCCGTTGGGGCCGACGAGCGCGATCCGGCTGCGCCCGTCGACACGCAGGTCGACGGCGTCGAGCACGGTGCGGGCACCGTGGCGACGGGTGATCTGGTGGGCGTCGAGCAACGCCGATGACATGTAGTGCTCCTTCGATGCGCGAGGTTCTCGGACGGGGGACGGCCGCGACGACCGGCGTTCACCGGTCGTTGCTCGTGGGCGGCTGTCTAATCCGAAATGCGCATAGGTCGGCCCGGAGGCCGACGGTCAAACTATCACGCCGGCACGCGTGCGGTGAAGGCGGTGATCTCGTCGGCGACGCGCTGCGGCTGGTCGATCGGGACGAAGGTGCGCGAGTCGTCGACCTCGACGACGCGGGCGTCGGCGAAGCAGGCCTGCAGGCGGTGGGCGAGCGCGGGCGTGAAGAAGCGGTCGTCCTTGCCCCAGCAGAGCAGCACCGGGCCGTCGAAGCGGCGCAGCCGGCTCGCGACCGCCGTCAGCTCGCGCGGGTCGACGCCGCGGCAGTACTTCGCCGCGTCGCGGCGGACGCCGGCGTCGGACAGGAACGGCAGCACCCAGCCGCGCGTCTGGGCGGGGTCGAGCCGGTGCGCGAGGAAGCCGAACGCGAGCGGGCTGTGGCGGATCGCGGTCAGGCGCGTCGGCTCCATCAGCGCACGGAACAGCGCGGGGCGGCGGGCGGCCTGCAGGATCACGTTGAACGGCTTCGGCGGGAAGGCCTCGAAGGCGTCGCAGTTGGTGAGCACGAGTCGGCCGATCCGCGACGCATCGGTGTCGAGCACGAACTGGCAGACCGCGCCGCCGGAGTCGTTGCCGACGAGCGTCACGTCCTGCAGCTCGAGCGCACGGCGAAGGCGGCGATCAGGCGGGCGACGCCGCGCGGCGAGAGGTCGGCGGCCGGGTCGAGCGCGATCGTGTGGGCGCCGAGCGGCAGGTCGGGCTGGAAGGTCCGCATGCCGCGCTGCGCGAGCCGTTCGGCGACGCCGTCCCACAGCGTCCCGTTGCCGAGGAAGCCGTGCGCGAACAGCACCGGCGGGCCGTCGGCGGGACCCCGCTCGCGGTAGCGGACCGTTCCCTGCGGCAGCGTGATCTCGGACATCGCGTCTCCCCTTCTCGAAGGCGGGTGCGGGCAGGACGGCGCGCGGCTGGACGCGCCGCCGGGGTGCGCACATAGTCTCTTGCGGGAATGCTGTCAGTAACATACGTACAGTCTGTATGAGAGTCAACCGGCGAACGCAGAGAGAACGCTCCGACACCACGCGCGCGGCGCTGCTGGCCGCCGCGCGGCCGCTCTTCGCCGAGCACGGTTTCGCCGCCGTCGGCACCGAGGCGATCGTCAGAGCGGCCGGCGTCACGCGCGGCGCGCTCTACCACCAGTTCACGGACAAGACGGAGCTGTTCGCCGCCGTCTTCGAGCTGGTCGAGCAGGAGCTGGTCGAGCAGATCGGGCTGTCACTCGCCGACGTCGCCGATCCGGGCGAGGTGCTGGCGGCCGGCGTCGACGCGTGGCTGGACGCCTGCAGCGAGCCGGCGGTCCAGCGGATCGTGCTGATCGAGGCGCCGGCGGTGCTCGGCTGGGAGCGCTGGCGCGCCGTCGGGCAGGCGAACGGGATCGGCCTCGTCGAGGCTGCGCTGCACGCCGCGATCGCCGACGGGCGGATCCGCGAGCAGCCGGTCCGGCCGCTCGCGCACGTGCTGATCGGCGCGCTCGACGAGGCGGCGATATACGTCGCGCGGTCCGACGACCAGGACGCCGCGCGTGAGCAGATGCGCGCGGTCCTCGCGGGCATCATCAGCGGACTGCAGCGCGCCTGAGCGGGCGGGCGCAGCGCGCCGTCCGCGAGCCGGCGCGTCCGGCTGGCGGCGCACCGCGCAGCCCGGCCGCGCCCCGCTCAGACCGCGGTCCGCCCGCCGTCGACCGGCCAGGCGACGCCGTTGACGAAGCTGGCCGCGTCGGAGGCGAGGAAGGCGACCACGCGCGCCACCTCCTCCGGCTCGCCCCAGCGGCCGCTGGGGTTGCGGGCCGCGGCGGCGGCTGCCGCCGCGGACGGATCGCCCGGCGTCGTCAGCTGCGCGATCGACTCCATCATCCGCGTCGTGATCGGGCCGGGGCAGACCGCGTTGACGCGCACGCCGTCGGCGCCGGCCTCGGCGGCTGCGACGCGCGTGAGCCCGATCACGGCGTGCTTGCTGGCGGCGTAGCCGCTGACGCCGGCCGAGCCGCGCAGGCCCGAGACCGACGAGCAGTTGACGATGCTGCCGGCGCCCTGCGCGCGCATCGGCGGAAGCGCGTACTTGAGGCCGAGGAAGACGCTGCGCACGTTGACCGCCATGACGCGGTCGTAGACCTCGAGCGGGTACTCCTCCAGCCGCGCGATCGCGCCCTCGATGCCGGCGTTGTTGAACAGCACGTCGAGCCGACCGTAGCTCGCGACGGCCCGTGCGATGCAGCCCTCTACCGCCGTCGCGTCGCTGACGTCCGCCGCGATCGCGATCGCCTCGGCGCCGGTGTCGCGCAGCTCGCTCGCGACCAGCTCCGCCTGCTCGCGGGCGAGGTCGACCGCGACGACGCGCGCGCCGGCTCGCGCCAGCGCCGCGCATGCCGCCCGCCCGATTCCCCCCGCGGCGCCCGTCACCACGGCCACCCGGCCCTGCATCTCGGTCTCCATGGAGCGGCAGCCTAGCAGTGAGTGGTACATGATGTATGATCCATCAGCGGCCTGGAGGAGGCCGCCGCCGCGGCACCTCGCCGCGGCCGTCCCGATCAGGCATGGAGAGATTCGTGAGCCACCCCGTGTTCGTCCTCGCCGATGGACCGTTCGTCGACCCCGCGCTGGTGGAGCCGCACTGCGCCGCCGCCGG
>DATIOB010000627.1:0-16503 GCA_035473605.1 Conexibacter sp. | reverse complement strand
CTTGAACGTCATCGAATCCTCCAGGATCTTTGATCAGGATGAGACTGTCTCGGTGACCGCGGTCGCCGCGCTGTTCGCCAACGACGGCGGTGGCTGGACCTCGTCTTCGATGGGCGGGGCAGGGTGGCCGATCGGTGCGGTGCTCGGCGGGTCGTTCGGCCCTTCGATGCTCGACGAGCCCGGGTTCACATAGAGAGCACTCTTCTGCCGTTGTAGCACCACTCGTTCGACAACGTGAACCGCAGCAGCACCTGTCCGATGCGGTTCTTGTAGAAGGTGCGCGCATGCTGCAAGTTGCAGTTGACTCGGAGCCCGGCGGAGGTGTACGACTGCTCGACCTCACCGATGCCATCGAGGTCGATCTCGGTCTCCGTCGGCGTCGCGGCGATCAGCGCCGGATCGTCGAGGATCGCGTTGAGCTCGCAGTCGTCCAAGCCCATCGTCGACTTCGCGTCGGCAACGAACTCCAGCAGCTCGACATACGTCAGCCCTGTTCCTGCAGTCGTGTGCTGCTCGGCCGGCGTACAGGCAGCCGACGCGGTGCTCGAAAGCCCTCCGAACAGGAAGGCGAATGCGGCTGACGCAATCAACGTCAGCATGAATTTGAACTTCACGTACCTCTCCAGACCCTCAGTAGCCACAGGCGACTGGTGTCATGCCGACGGCATGACGGTGCGGGTGCATGGTTCGCCTCGGCCCGTCGGCCTTCGACGATCCGCAGATCTCGCGTCGCCGCCCCCTGTGCAGCCAGTCGCCCCGCGCCTCCTTGGCGCTCGCTACTTCTACCAGGGCGAGAATGTCGCCAGCGGCGACCTCGACAGATGATCCTGCCGACGTCAGCCGGCCCGAGCTACACCCCCGCCAGCGCCCCGGCCGCCTTCGCCAGCACGCTCGTTCTCGGCGATTCGCTCGCCGCCTCGCGGCGGTCGGCGGCGCGGTAGAGCGCGTAGACGAGGTTGGCGCCGATCCAGCGCAGCGGCTCGGGCTCCCAGCGGCGCGCCTCGCGGCCGACCCACGGCAGCCGCGTCAGCTCGCTGTCGCGCTCCAGCACGAGGTCGGCGAGCGTGCGGCCCATCAGCGCGCTGGTGGTGACGCCGTTGCCGACGTAGCCGCCGGCGGTCCCGAGGCCGCTGCCGCGGTCGAGCCGGACGGTCGCCGACCAGTCGCGCGGGACGCCGAGCACGCCGCACCAAGCGTGCTCGATCGGCACGCCGCTGGTCGCCGGGAAGAAGCTGCGCAGCAGCTCGGTCAGCTGCTCGATCGTCGCGCGCTGGGTCTGGCCGAGCCGGTCGGTGCGGGAGCCGAAGCGGTACGGCACGCCGCGGCCGCCGAGCGCGATCCGTCCGTCCGCCGTGCGCTGGGCGTACATGTACGCGTGCGCCATGTCACCGAGCAGCTCCTCGCCCGCCCAGCCGATCTGCTCCCACACCGCCTCGGGCAGCGGCGCCGTCACGACGATCGCGGAGTTGAGCGGCAGCCAGGTGCGGCGCTGGCCCCTCAGCGAGGCGGTGAAGCCCTCCAGGCAGGTCAGCACGACCGGCGCGCTGACGGTGCCGCGGTCGCTCACCGCACGCGCGACGCCGCCCGCGCCCGCCGGCACGACCTCGCGCACCGCCGTCGATTCGCAGATCCGCACGCCCAGCCGCGCGACCGCCGCGGCCAGCCCCTGCACGAGCTTGGCTGGCTGGATCCGCGCGCAGTGCGGGCTCCAGGCGCCGGTCGAGCCGCCTTCGACGCGGATCCGCGCCGCCATCTCCTCCGGCGTCAGCGCGACCAGGTCGCCCGGCGCCTCGTAGCCCCACGCGCGCTCGTGCGCGACGAACCCGCGCAGCCGCGCCTCCTGCGCCGGCCCGCGCGCGACCTGCACGACGCCGTTGTGGACGATGTCGGCGTCGATCGACTCGCGCGTGCAGACGGCGAGCACCTCGTCGATCGTGGTGCGCATCGCGCGCTGCAGCGAGAGCACCGCATCGCGTCCGTGCTCGGCCGCCATCTGCTCGCGCGGGGCGGTGAAGTGGTCCGACAGCCAGCCGCCGTTGCGACCGGAGGCGCCGAAGCCGCAGAACTCCCGCTCCAGCACGACGACGTCGAGGTCCGGTCGGTCGCGCTTGAGGTGGTAGGCCGTCCACAGCCCGGTGAAGCCGCCGCCGACGATGCAGACGTCGGCGCTCGCGTCGCCGTCGAGCGGTGCGCGCCGCGCCGGCAGGTGCGTGTTCGCGTACCAGAAGGAGACGCCGCCGTTGCGCGGCGCGCTCATCGCTCCGCCCCCGCGACCTCGCCGACGCCCCAGCCGTACGCCATCTTGTGGATCTCCAGGATCAGGAAGCTCTCGGTGTCGACGATGCCGTCGATCTCGTGCAGGCGGCGCTTGAGCAGCTCGCTGAAGTGGGCGGTGTCACGGCAGATGACCTCGACGAGCACGTCGTAGGCGCCGGCGACCGCGGCGACGTAGGAGGTCTCCGGCAGCGCCGTGATCGCGGCGCAGACGTCGTCGATCGAGCCCGGCCGGACCTTGACGCCGATCATCGCCATCAGGTCGAAGCCGATCTTGAGCGGATCGGCGATCCCGACGACCTGGAGGATCCCGGCCTTCTCCAGCCGCTGCGCGCGGTAGCGCACGACCGACTCCGAGACGCCGAGGTCGGTCGCGATCCGGCTGTAGGGACGGCGGCCGTCCCCCTGCAGCGCGGCGATCACGCGGCGGTCGACGTCGTCGAGAGGCGGGGACGTAGTTTGCGAATTCATGCGTTCCAAGCGGTTTGGGTACCGGACTCCGAGATCCCAGCGACGATCTTGACGGAATTCGCAACTGAAGGCAAGCCTCCGAACCGCCGATCCTGCCGCCGCGGCGAGGACCGCGCGCGCACGTAGCGAGACGGCCCGCCGCGGGTATGGTCGAGCCATGAACGACGAGCAGATCCAACAGCAGATCGAGGCGCTCGAGGCCGAGCAGCGCAAGCTCCGCGAGCACGAGGCGACCGACCGCGACGACGACGCGCTGCTCGCCGATCGCAGCCGACTGGAGGCGATCCGCGTCGAGCTGGACCGGCTGTGGGACCTCCAGCGTCAGCGCCGCGCGCTGCGCGAGGCCGGCGGCGATCCCGACGATGCCGCCGAGCGCTCCGGCGACACCGTCGAGAGATACCTGCAGTAGCGGCCGCCTACTTCTTCGGCACCGTCCGCGTGACGCGCTGGAGCGGCGATCTGCGGCCGTCGCGCTCGGCCCACAGCGTCAGCCGCACGGTGCGGCCGCGCAGCGCCGTTCTGCCGACCTTCGCCGGCAGCGTCAGCGACGGCAGCCCGCCGCGCACGTTGCGGCGCACGATCGTGCCGAGCGTCACCAGGCGCACACATCTCGCTCCGCGCGCGCCGCGCGGCGCGGGCGCGACGCAGCGGCCGCCGGCACGACGGCCGGCGCGCCGCTCGACGACCTGGATCCGCACGTTCGCGGTCCGGTCGAGCCGCAGGCCGAGCGCGAGGCGGCCTCTGCGCGCACGGGCGCTCAGCAGCTCCAGTCTCGGCGCGGCCGCTCTCGCCGCCGGCGCTCTCGGCTGCGGCGCGGGCGCCGGCGCGTCGGTTCTCGGTGGCGCGGGCGGCGTCGGCGTCGCGGCGACCGGCGGCGCGACGCGGAAGGCGTACGTCCCGGAGGTGACCTCGATCACCGCCGTCTCGCCCTCGACCCGCACGCCGCCGACGCCCGTCGCCTGGGCAGCGGGAACGCCGCCCTCGGTGACGACCTCCTCGGCGGGATCGATCGGCAGCCGCACCTGCGCGGTCGTGCCGGCCGGGACCGTCAGGTCAAGCGTCAGCACGCCGCGGCGGCTGCGTCTCCACGACGTCGAGACGACGCCGCGCGGCGTGCGGTAGGTCGCCGCCGCGCACTCCAGCTCGCCGACGATCGCCGGCTCGATCACGAGCCGCTCGTAGCCGACCGAGTCCTTCGCCTGCTCGATGCCGCCGGCGCCGGAGGTGAACCACTCCTGGATCGCGCCGAGCATGAAGTGGTTCTGCGAGTTCTCGCCGCTGTTGAGCGTCGGCCCGTCCCACGCCTCCGTCAGCGCGGTCGCGCCGTTGATCACCTGGTAGGCGTAGCTCGGTGAGGTCGGCACGGTCGCGACGTCGACGATCACGTCGTCGCGTCTGGCCTCCTCCAGCACGCGGAAGAGCGCCGGCAGCGCGACGATGCCGACGTCGGTGTGGTCGCCTCTGGCGCGGATCGAGGCGAGCAGGTGGCGCAGCACGGCCGGGCGGTCGGCCTCCGCGACGAGCCCGGCGTCGAGCGCCATCGCGTCGGATGCCTGGCTGCCGGAGCCGTAGGTGACGCCGTCGCCGCGGCGGTAGGCGACGTTGAAGGCGCCTCTGATCGTGTCGTGCAGGGCGCGGTACTGCGCCGCCTCGGCGTCGTGGCCGAGTGCCGTCGCCATCTCCTCCATCTGCGCGACCATGCGCGCGTAGGCGTAGGTCGAGGCGAGCCCCTTCGGCGTGCTGCCGTCGAAGGTGAACCAGTCGCCGAGCGTGTCGTAGTCGAGCAGGCCGGTCGGCGCCTTGCTCGTCAGGTAGTCGACGTATCTGACCATCGCCGGCCAGGCGCCGCGGATCGTCTGCGTGTCGCCGTAGGTCTTCCACAGGTCGTGCGGCATGAAGACGATCGCGCCGCCCCAGTTGGGGTCGTCGTCGAACATGCCGCGCGTCGCCCCGCCGAACTGCGCGTACTGGGGGATGATGTTCGGAACGAAGCCGTCGGGGTACTGGTTCTCGATCATCTTGCGCACGACGGCGCGCGTGTGCGCGAGCACGTCGTAGGTCATCTCCACGCCGCGCAGGTTGAGCTGGTGGTCGCCGAGCCAGCCGAGCTTCTCGCGGTGCGGGCAGTCGGTCATCACCGAGTACATGTTCGACTGCGTCGCGCGGTCGATGATGCGGTGGATGTCGTCGAGCATCGGCAGGCACGATCTGAAGCTGCCGACCGACTCGTTCGCCGTCCGCAGCACGAGGCCGCGCACGTCGTCTCTGGTCACCTGCGCGCCGGCCGGCATCCCCTCGATCTGCAGGTAGCGGAAGCCGTGGTACATGAAGCGCGGGTGCCACGTCTGCCGGCCGGAGCCGTCGGAGGTGTAGCTGCTCCACATGCCGGTGCGGACCGACTGCTGGTTGACGCTGCCGTTCGCGTTGACCTTCTCCGCGGGGCGCAGTCTGACCGTCGTGCCGGCCGGCAGGTCGAGCGAGATCTGCGGCCAGCCGGCGAAGTTGACGCCGAGGTCGATGGTGAATCTGCCGCCGCCGAGCGGGATCACGTTGGTCGGCTCGAGCGTCTGCACCTGCTCGATCGGCGGCGCGTCCATCCCGCTCAGCGCGACGTTCGCCGCGCCGGCGTCGCGATCGCTCGCCGCGACCCAGCCGCCGCGGTCGGCGCCCGGCTCGTTCCAGCCGGCCTGCACGCGGCGGGCGTCGAACGACTCGCCGCCCCACCACCAGCTCGCCGTCGTCGGCCCGAGCGTCGTCAGCCAGTCGGTGCCGGAGGCGATCGTCTGGCGGCTGCCGTCGGTGTAGTCGATCTCGACCTGGCCGATCAGGCGCGGGCCGCCGCCGCTGCGCGTCAGCTTCGCGTAGCGGGCGTCGGACGGGTTCTGCGCGTCCCACATCCCCTGGCCCAGCTCGACGCCGACCGCGTTGGCGCCCTCGCGCACCAGTCTCGTGACGTCGTAGGTCGCGTACTCGGCCCGTCTCTCGTAGATCGTGTAGCCGGGCTGGAGGACCGCGTCGGTCACCTCGCGGCCGTTGAGGGTCGCGTGCTGGATCCCCTGGCCGGCGAGGTAGAAGCGCGCTCTGGCGACCGTCTTGCCGGGCTCGGTCGCGAACTCCTTCGCGAACAGCGGCAGGCCCGCGGGGCCTTCGGGCAGGTCGGCCGTCTGGCCTCTCAGCTCACCCGCTCTCGTGAACGTGGTGCCGTCGCTGCTGGTGAGGATCGAGAAGTCCTCGGGGAAGTTCGGCACTCTCCCGGCCGCGGTGCGCGCGTCGGTGCGCGGCCACAGGCGGATCGTGTCGAAGCTTCTGACGGCGCCGAGGTCGAGCTGGATCCAGACGTTCTGGTCCTGTCTGTCGAAGTTGCTCGACGTGAAGCCCTTCGGGCTGCCATTGGTGTTCTGCACGCCGTCGGTCAGCGCGACCGGCGTCCAGTCGCAGCAGTTGAGCACGCTGGAGCCGGTGACCGTGGCGCCTCTGGCGCGGTTGACGTCGCCGGCGGAGGAGTCGATCGCCTCCAGCTCGGCGAGCTGCAGGTGCGGTCTGTCGGGGGCGTCGGAGGCGCCGATGCCGAGGCGCGTGACGTCGAGTCTGATGTAGCGCGCGCTCTGCGCGCCGACGCTCAGCTCGGTCGGTCTGCTGACGACGCCTCTGTCGAAGCGGGCGTTGCCGATCCAGCGACCGGCCCACTGCTCGCGCTCCAGCAGACCCAGCTCGAAGTGGGCCGGCTCGCTCCAGGCGGAGGCCTCGCCGCGCTGGTCCCACGTGCGCACCTGCCAGACGACGCGCGAGCGCGAACCGAGCTGCGCGCCCTCCCAGGCGACGTCGCCGGTGCGCGTGGAGGCGACGCGGCCGGTCGCCCACAGGTCGGCCTCGCCGGCCGCGAGCTTGGCGTCGCTCGAGGCGGCGCGGATCTCGTAGGCGCTCTGCGCGGCGCCGCGGGCGCCGGCGTCGAGCCGCCAGCTGAGCGTCGGGCTCGTCACGTCGATGCCGACCGGCGCGCGCATGTCCTGCGTGCGCAGCGTCGTCGGCGCGACCTCTGCTGCCTGCGCGAGCGCGCCGGGTGCGAGCGCGCCGAGCACGACGGCAGCGGCCAGCGGCAGCCGCCGCCGGCTGCGGGATGGGGACGTCATCCAGTCTCTCTCCTCGATGGACCGACCGCACGCGCGGGGGGAGACGCGTGCTTACGTTCGGACGACCCTACAACACGCGCTTATTCGCACACAAGTCACCTTGAACGCGCGCTTACGTGCCAGCACCGTCGCAATGGCGCTGGCACGTGGCCGCTCGCCCTCAGCCGCTGACCCGTCTCCAGACGTCGTCGACGAGGTAGTCGCCCGCGAGCGAGCGCGTTCCGTCGGGCTTGATCAGCCAGTAGCCATTGACGTCGCCGTTTCTCGGCCGCGTCGTCAGTCTCGGGTTGACCAGCTCGTTGTCGTAGAGCTGCCAGTAGAAGGCCCAGCGCGCGCCCCAGTCGAGCGCGGTCTCGGTCGCCGTTCTGATCACGTAGTCGGCCTGCGCGGAGGAGGTCGCGTTCTCCGGCCAGCCGTACTCGCCGACGTAGACGTTGCGCGGGAACGCCTTCCCCAGCGCCGCTCTCGTGTAGGCGTCGGGCGGCGGCGCTCTCGAGGCGATCAGGTCGAGCGCGCTCGTCAGCGCGACCTTGCCGGCCGCCGTGTCGCCGGCC
The DNA here is from genome assembly GCA_035473605.1 of Conexibacter sp. GTDB lineage: Bacteria > Actinomycetota > Thermoleophilia > Solirubrobacterales > Solirubrobacteraceae > Conexibacter. The sequence goes on along the minus strand of DATIOB010000627.1, from coordinate 9,074 downwards.
GCCGCCGCGCCGACCGAGTCCCACGCCGAGTAGGAGACGAGGTCGCAGTCGGTTCTCGGGATCACGTCATTGATCAGCGTGCCGGGCAGTCTCGCGAGCGCCCGCTGCACGAGGTTGACCTCGCAGCCCTGCAGCACCTTCACGTCGCTGGCGACCGACGTGCGCGCCGCCTCGATGCCGGCCTGACGGCAGTTGATCCAGCGCGTCATGCCGGCGACGGCGGTCGCCGTCGGCAGGTCGTCGGGGTTGCGCGAGGGGCCGCGGATCGCCCAGTCGCCCTCCCAGTTCTGGATCACGAACTCCTTGCCGCTGCCTCTGTAGCTCTGCAGCAGCGTGGTCGCGAGGTCCTGCATCTCTCTCGTCTCCAGCGCGCACTGCGCGTCGCTGACGCCGGTGAGCCAGTAGTCGAGCCCGAGCGAGGAGTAGGTCATCATCGCGTAGGAGCTGAAGTCCATCGAGAACAGCGCTCTGTACTCGGCCGTCTGCGCGATCTGGTTCGGCGTCGCGGTCGCCGGGACGCTCGACCAGTCGCAGGCACCGAATTTGTAGTATCTCGCCGCGTCGTAGAGCGCGACCTTGATCGTCCGCGTGCCCATCGCCTGCAGCCGTCTGGCGCCCTCGTTGAGCGAGCACTCGGTGCCGAAGTCGTAGACGGCGAAGAGGTGCGCGGAGCCGGAGCGCTCGACGATCGTGCGCTTGCGGTCGCCGATGCAGTCGGCGTACGGTCTGTCGGCGTACGGCGTCTGGATCGTGCCCGACGCCTGTCTGCCGCTGACGTCGGCGCCGATCGCCGCGCTCACGCACGACGACGGGCCGGTCACGAGCGACGGCGCGAGCGTGTTGGCGCTGACGGTCGCCGACAGCATCCCGCTGACGACGATCCCGTTCTGCGCCCACAGCCCCGCCGAGCCGGTCCCGTTGCCGTCGACCGTCGCGCCGCTGCCGTTCAGCGCGCGCGTCCCGTACCAGGCGCGCGTGCCGGCGGCGATGCCGATCGACAGCGGCGCGCGGGCGCTGTTGAAGAGCGTGTTGCCTCTCACCAGCGCGCCCGTGAAGCTGCGCGAGGAGCTGCCGGCGGCGTCGCCGGCGCCGCCGACGTTGCGGCCGGGATCGAGCGCGATCGCGGCGTGGGCGCTCTCGCCTGCGTTGATGATCGTGTTGCCCTGCACCTGCGATCTCTGCGCGATCCCGAGCTGGCCGCGCAGCGCGATGCCGGTGTCGCTGGCGTCGACGACCGTGTTGCCGCTGACGGTCGCGTCCTCGCAGCCGACCGCGATCCCGTTGCTCCAGCTCAAGCCGACGTGGTCGGAGCTGTAGGCGTCAATCAGGTTGCCGGTGAAGACGTTGCCGACGCAGGCGGTGCCGGTGTCGGCGCCGCCCGCCGCGGCGAGGTTGGTGGCACCGGCGGGGTTGGAGAGGCGCGCGTTGCTGACCTCCGTGCCGGTGCCGCTGAGCGTGCGCACGTTGTACGCCGACTCCTTGCGGCGCAGCGGGTCCGACATCTGCCCGTCGACCCAGACGCTGCGCAGCTTCGCGCCCGGCGAGAGCACGACCGCCGGCTGCGCGAAGGTCGGGAACAGGTCCGCGCGCACGAGCCGCGCCATCTGCGCGTAGCGGCTCGGGCCGGGCGTGCCGACCGTCTGCAGCGTGACGCCGGCCGGGACCCGCAGCGGCGAGGAGAGGCGGATCACCGCGCGGCCGGCGAGCGTCACCGTCGTGCCCGATCCGGCCGCGTCGAGCGCCGTCTGCAGCGCCGCCTGCGTGCCGGTGAAGCCCGTGCCGCTGGTCGGCGCGTCGACCGCGGCGCCGACGCCGAAGTCGTAGTCGGGCGAGGTCGTGGAGCAGATCCTCGTCACGAGCGCCTCGAACTCGGCGTTGTCGAACAGCTTGTCGACGGCGCCGCTCCAGGTCGTCGTTCTGCTGTCCAGCTCCCAGACGAGGTTCGTCAGGCCGCTCGTGTCGGCGTCGCGGTTGAGCGCCGCGCGGTAGCCGGCGATCACGCGCGCGACGTTGTCGTAGCCGAAGCTGGCGAACTCGGCCGAGAGCAGCGTGCTCTTGCCGTACGACTTCAACGTGCTCGACGAGCAGCCGTTTCTCGTGAAGTAGTCGACCGAGTTGCTCCAGTCGGTCGCAGACGGCCCGCGACCGAGCGCCTCGGTGTAGGTCTTGGCGATGAACTGCGTCGGGACGACCGCGGTGGCGGCGCTCGGCAGCGCCGCGGCCGCGAGCGCCGCGGCCACGGCGACGCCCGCGGCCTTGCGGCTGCGTACTCGCATTCGACTTCCCTTTCGTTGGGTGCCCTGCGTGAGGTGAGGCTTCAGCCGGCGACGAGGCCGCCGTCGATGACCAGCTCGGTGCCGGTCACGAAGGCGGCGTCGTCGCTGGCCAGGTAGGCGATCGCCTTCGCGACCTCCGCGGCCGTGCCCAGCCGGCCGATCGGCTGCCGCGCCACCAGCGCCGCGCGCGCGGCCTCGGGGTCCTCGGCGGCGTCGAGCAGGCGCCCGACCCAGGGGGTGTCGACCGTGCCGGGGCAGACGCAGTTGACGCGGATCCCCTGGCCGACATGGTCGATCGCCATCGCTCTCGTGAGCGCGATCACCGCGCCCTTGGAGGCGCAGTAGGCGGCGCGGTTTCTGAGGCCCACCATGCCGGCGATCGAGGCGGCGTTGACGACCACGCCCCCGCCGCGCTCGATCATCCCCGGCAGCACCGCGCGGCAGGTGTTGAAGATGCCGCGCACGTTGACGGCGAAGACCGTCTCCCACACCTCCGGCGGCGTGTCGACCACCGTCTGCGTCGAGCCGACGCCGGCGACGTTGGCGAGCACGTCGATCGCGCCGCGCGCCGCGGTCGCCGTCTCGACCGCCCGCGCGACCGACTCCGCGTCGGTCACGTCGGCGACGCACGGCAGCGTGCCGGGCAGCTCGGCGACGAGCGCCTCGAGCGCCGCCGCGTCGCGGTCGAGCGCGGCGATCCGCAGCCCGCGCGCGTGCAGCTCCAGCGCGGTCGCGCGGCCGATCCCGGAGCCGGCGCCGGTCACCAGCGCCACCTGTGCCGTCGTGCTCATCGCTGCTCCTCGGTGGTGGTGTCGCCGACGATGCGGCTGCCGTCGCGCGGGTCGAACAGGTGCACGGCGCCGCGGTCGAGCCACAGCTCGGCGCGGTCGCCGACGCGCAGGCGCGTCTCGGCGTCGAGCCGCACGTTCAGCAGCAGCTCCTCGCCGGGCGTCGAGATCGGCGCGCCGCCGGCGTGTCTGCGCAGCAGCTCGGGGTCGACGCGCCCCTCGACGGCGATGTAGGCGTAGCTCTCGGAGCCGAGCGACTCGACGACGCCGACCGGCGCCGTGAAGAGGACGCCGCGCTCGCGCGCCGCCGGCGTGACCGCCGCCGCCTCGGCGAAGGCGTGCGGCCGCAGGCCGACGACCGGCGCTCCGCCGGCCGCGGCGACCTGCGCGCGGCGCGCGCCGTCGAGCGGCAGTCGCACGAACGGCAGCACCAGCTCCTCCCCCTCCAGCCGCCCCTGCACGAAGGTCATCGCCGGCGAGCCGATGAAGCCCGCGACGAACATGTTGTCCGGGCGGTGGTAGAGCGCCTGCGGCGTGTCGACCTGCTGCAGCACGCCGTGGCGCATCACCGCGACGCGGTCGCCGAGCGTCATCGCCTCGACCTGGTCGTGCGTGACGTAGATCGTCGTCGTGTCGAAGCGCTGCTGGATCCGCGCGACCTCGGCGCGCATCTGCACGCGCAGCTTCGCGTCGAGGTTCGAGAGCGGCTCGTCCATCAGGAAGGCGGCCGGCTCGCGCACGATCGCGCGGCCCATCGCGACCCGCTGGCGCTGGCCGCCGGAGAGGTTCGCCGGCTTGCGCTCGAGGTGGTCGGCGAGGTCGAGCACGGCCGCGGCGGCGCTCGCCTTCTGCGCGATCTCGGCCTTCGGCCGTCTCGCCATCTTCAGCGCGAAGCCCATGTTCTCCGCGACCGTCATGTGCGGGTAGAGCGCGTAGTTCTGGAAGACCATCGCGAGGTCGCGCTGCTTGGGCGCCAGCCGGTTGACGACTCTGCCGCCGATCCGCACCTGGCCGTCGCTGATCTGCTCCAGCCCCGCGACCATCCGCAGCGCGGTCGACTTGCCGCAGCCCGAGGGCCCGACCAGGATCATCAGCTCGCCGTCGGCGACCGTCAGGTCGAGGTCCCTGACCGCCTCGGTGCCGTCGGGATATCTCTTGTAGACGCCTTCGAAGGCGATCTCGGCCATCACTCACTTCCTTGCGTTCGAGTCATCCCTTGACCGCTCCCTGGATCCCGGAGATGAAGAAGCGCCGCAGCACGATGAAGACGACGATCACCGGCAGCACGACGAGCAGCGAGCCGGCCATCACCTGGTTCCACTGCACGACGTTGTCCGACAGCAGTTGCTGCAGCCCGAGCGGCAGCGTGTAGCGCGACGGGTCCGAGAGCGAGACGCCGGTGACGATGTACTCGTTCCAGACCGAGACGAAGCACATCACCGCGACCGTCGCGACCGCCGGCTTGGCGAGCGGCAGGTAGATGCGGAAGTGGATCCCCAGCTCGCTGCAGCCGTCCATCCGCGCCGACTCGCGCAGCTCGCGCGGGATCGTGTCGTAGAACGTCTTGAAGATCATGATCCCCAGCGGCGCCGCGCCGTTGGCGAAGGCCAGCTCGAGGCCGAGATGGCTGCCGAGCAGCCCCAGCTCGCTCTGCACCAGGATCAGCGGCAGCAGCGTCGTCACGCCCGGCACGAAGAAGATCGCGACGAACATGTAGTAGAAGGGCAGCCGCCCCGGGAAGCGCAGCACCGAGAAGGCGTAGCCGGCGAGCGGGTAGATCGCCAGGATCATCAGCAGCGAGACGCCCGTCACCGTGACGCTGTTGAGCGCGTAGGCGCCGAAGTCGAGCTTGCTCCACGTCTCGCTGAGCGTGTCGAGGGTCGGGTTCTGCGGGATCAGCGAGCCCGACGACAGCACCTCGCGCTCGTCCTTGAAGGCGCCCGAGACCATCCACAGGAACGGGTAGACGCTGATCAGGCCGTAGACGATCAGCAGCAGGCCGCCGATGCCGCGCCACGGCCGCCAGCGGCGGCGCTCGGCGTCGTCGATGCGGGTCTCTGCGACAGCACTCATCGCGTCACCCCTTTCTGCGCAGGACGAAGAAGGCCGCCGCCGCGAGCGCGAGGCTGAAGGCGAACAGCAGCCAGCCGAGCGCGGCCGCGTAGCCGTACGCCGCGTTGTTGCCGAAGGCGAGGTTGTACGTCAGCAGCGAGACCGTCGTCGTCTTGTCGAGCGGCCCGCCGTTGGTCATCAGCAGGAAGACCTGGAACTCCTGCAGCACCGCGCGCAGCACGAGCGCCACCAGCAGCGCGGTGATCGGCCGCAGCAGCGGCCACAGGATCGTCGTCGCGATCCGCAGCGGCGAGGCGCCGTCGAGCCGCGCCGCCTCCAGCAGCGAGCCGTCGATCGACTGCAGGCCGGAGAGGTAGAGCAGCACGCCGATCGGCACCGTGCTCCAGACGAGCACCGCGGTCGTCGCCCACAGCGCCGTGTCGGGGTTGCCGAGGAAGCCCTCGGCCTGCGCCAGCGAGCCGAGCCCGATCGTCGTGAGGATCGAGTTGAGGCCGCCGTCCGGCAGCAGGATGAAGCGCCACGCGTAGAAGACGGCGATGCCGGTCGTGACGTACGGCAGGAAGTAGAGCGTCTGCAGGAAGCCGCGCAGACGGCCGACGGAGTTGAGCGCGATCGCGAGCGGAAGGCTGATCAGCACCGTCGGGATCACCGCCGCGACCATCACGACGAGCGTGCGGCCGACGGCGGCGCGGACCGACTCCGACAGCGCCGCGTCGGCCCACAGGAGGTCCTTGAAGTTGTCGAGCCCGACGAAGATTCTCGTCGGCGAGAAGCCGTTCCACTCGACGAAGCTCAGGCGCAGCCCGTACGCGACGGTGTAGACGCCGAGCAGCGCGAAGAGGGCCAGCGCCGGCGCGATGAAGAGGTAGCCGGTGATCGCCTCGCGGCGATCACCGGCCTGCTCCCGTCGCAGGCGCAACCGGCGTGACCTGGTTGCCATGGCGACGTCCGGCGGCGATCAGCCGCCGGCCTTCTCCCAGGCGCGCTGGTAGACGCCGACGAGCGCGTCGGCGACCTTCTGCGGGGTGCTTGTGCCGGCGACGAGCTTGGCCAGCTCGACCGCGACGTCGTGCTTGACCGGCGGGTTGCCGACCGGGTCGGCGGCGAACAGGTCGCCGTTGAAGGCCTGGTCGGAGCCCGCTCTGAGCGCGTCGAGCACCGGGCCCAGCAGCGGGTTGGAGGCGAGCGCGTCGGCCGCCGCGGCGGAGGCCGGCACCTCGCTCGCCGTCTCGGCGAACACTCTGGCGCCCTCGCCGGTGCCGAGGTACTGCGCGAACGCGATCGCGCCCTCGGGGTTCTTCGCCTGCGTCGTGACGCCGGTCGAGAGGATCGGCGTCGCCGCCAGCTCCGCTCTCGTGTGCTCGCCTCTGCTGGAGGCCGGCACCGGGAACATCTCCAGCTCCTCGGCTCTCATCCCCTGCTGCAGCAGGAACGGCAGCGTGTACGTGCCGCCGATGTCCCAGGCGGCCTTGCCCTGCGCGAACGCCTGGTCGGCCTGGTCGATCCCGAGCGACAGCACGCCGGGCGCCCAGAACGGGGACATCTGGTCGTACAGCGTGAAGGTCTCGACGCTCTCCGGCGAGTTCCAGGCCGGCGTCTGCGCTCTGCTCTGACGGCCGTCGAACGCCTCCTTGCCGAGGTAGTTGAACGCCAGCGGGCGGTAGAGCCACTGGTAGGCCGTCTCGGGGATCTGCATGCCGGTGACGATGCCGCCCGATCTCTCCGATCTGGCGTGCGTGGCGCCGACGGCCTCGACGAAGCCCTCCCACGACGCGGACGCTCTGGCGGCGTCGACGCCGGCCTCTTCCAGCGCCGACTTGCGCGCCAGCACGATGCCGGAGGCGCCCGCCACGTAGGGGATGCCGTACCAGTGGCCGGCGGTCAGTCTGGCGAGCGAGTTCTGCGGGTCGCCCTTGGAGTTCTCGATCGCCAGCTCGGTCAGCTGCGACGCCGTCGCGATCCCGGGGAGCATCTCGTCCTGCATCGTCTGGTCGAAGTCGTCGGTGACGTCGGCGAGGATGCCCGAAGCGGCGTATCTGAAGCTCTCGTCGGCGCTGCCGACCGACAGCAGGTCGGGCAGCGATCTCGTGCGCGCGGCCGCCTGCAGCTTCGTGACGTACGCCTCCTGCGGCGTCGTCACCTCGATCTCGACCGGCGTGCCGGTCTCTCTCTCGAAGGCCGCGGCGGCCGCTTCGAGGCCGGCGACGTGCGACTGCTTGAAGGTCCACATCGTCACCGGGTCCCCGCCGCCGGAGGCCGCGGAGGTGCCGGTGCCGCTGTCGGAGTCCGAGTCGGAGCTGCCGCAGGCGGCGGTGCCGAGCGCGAGCGCCGCGGCGACGGCGAGCGCCGCGAGGCGGCGCGGTCTGAGGGTCATCGGTGCAGTCCTCCTGGCTTGCTGGCGTGAGCGTGCGACGTACGGCGACCGTCCCAGCGATGCTCGGCGTGGAAGCCGAGCAGCCGCTCGGCGCGGTCGGTGGTGTAGCCGGTGACCGAGCCGCCGAGGGGCAGGCGGCAGGGGGCGCCGGGGTGGAAGCGCTTGGCGAGCTCGGCGACGTCGACGCCGCCGAGCGTGTCGGGGGCGACGACGTTGACGGCGTGCGCGCCGGCGACCTCGGCGGTGAGCGCGAGCTCGATCGCGCGCGCGGCGTCGTCGAGGTGCAGGTAGGCCCACAGCTCGCGGTGGGCGTGGTCGGGATCGGCGAGCACCCTGCGCGAGCGCTCGGCGATGTTCTCGGCGTCGCTGACGTTGGGGAAGCGCAGCGCGAGCACGTCGATCCCGTAGCGGCGGTGGACCATCTCCGCGCAGGCCTCGTCGGCCTGCTTGGAGAGCGCGTAGGGGTCGGCGATCCGCAGCTCGCTCGTCTCCGACAGCGGGATCTCGGGCGCCTCCTGCTCGCGCTCGGACCAGACGATCCCGTAGATCGAGACGCTCGATGCGATCACGGCCCGTCTGATCCCGGCCGCGCCCGCGGCCTCGAGCACGGCGAAGGTCGCGGCGCTGTTGCCGACGTAGACGACGTCGTCGGGGTCGTTCCACGGCGACGGGATCGCGGCGAGGTGGACGACGCGGTCGACGCCGGCGACGGCCGCGCGCGCGACGGCGACGTCGGCGAGCTCGCCGACCCGCTGCTCGACGCCGTCGGGCAGGCCCTCCGCCGGGCGGCGGTCGAAGGCGCGCACGTCCCAGCCGCGTGCCGCCAGGTGCGCGACGGCGACGCGGCCGATCCCCCCGGCCGCGCCGGTCACGAGCACCGTGCCGTGCTGCGCGCTCATCAGCGCAGCGCCGCCAGGACGCCCTGGATGTAGCCGATCTCGTGCGCGCGGGCGCGGTGGCCCCAGCGCGTGTCGTCGTCCATGAACGGCACGTGGTCGTCCTGCAGCCAGCCGTCGAAGCCGACGTCGATCAGCTGCCGGATGACGGTCGGCGGGTCGAAGTTGCCCTCGCCGAGGAAGACCTCGGTGAACTTCGGCACGGTGCCGAGCACGTCGCGGAAGTGGACGTAGAGGATCTTCCCTCTCGGCCCGAACGTGGAGATGATCTTCTCCACCTCGGCCGCGCCGCCGCGCTCGGAGATCGTGCCGACGCAGAGGTCGAGCCCCCACGCCGGGCTGCCCTTCGACAGCTGCTCGGCTCTGACGAACGCCTCGGTGCTGTTGAAGACGCGTGCGACGCCGTCGATCGTCTCGACCGGCGGGTCGTCGGGATGCTGCGCGAGCTTGATCCCGGCCTGCTCGGCGACCGGCAGCACGGCGTCGAGGAAGTAGGCGTAGTTGTCCCACACCTGCTCGGCGGAGATCTCGATGTCGCGGTCGACGCGGCGGTCGATCAGGCGGTCGCCGAACTCGACCTTGTTGCCCTCGCCCGCGAGCGCGTGGTCGTAGGCGGTCGCGCGCGCGTCGCCGCGGACGGGGTGCTCCATCGAGGTCCGCCAGACGC
>DATIOB010000626.1:0-3861 GCA_035473605.1 Conexibacter sp. | reverse complement strand
TCGCGCCGCCGTAGGCATCGCCGGCGTCTCCTTCCGCCGCCGCGGCCGGCGCCCCCGCGCCGCCGCCCCGAGCGCTGTTGCCGGCGATCGTCGACTCCTCGAGCTTGACCGTCGCGACGTTGTCGACGGCGCCGCCGAAGGCGTCGCCGCCGTCACCGGGGGCCGCGCCGTCGCCGCCGTCGCCGCCGCGCGCGCTGTTGCCGGTGACGGTCGACCGCTCGAAGTGCGGCGTGCCATCGACGACCTCGATCGCGCCGCCGCGCGCGGCACCGCCGTCGCCGCCTGGAGCGCCGTCACCGCCGACGACCTCGTTGCCGGTGATCACCACGTCGAAGAACTGGGGGTAGCCGGCGATGCGGATCGCACCGCCTGCCGCCACGGCGCCGTCCGGATCGGAGGCGTCGCCGTCGGCGCCGTGGACGCTGCCGCCGGTGAAGGTGATGCCGGAGATCTCGGACTGGCCGCTGAGGATGTCGAGCAGGCGCCCACCGCCGGGCGTCGTCTGCGTGATCGTCGTCGTCGCGGCGCCGGCGCCTCTCAGCTGCGTGAGGGTGGAGAAGCCCGGGGCGCGCTGCGCGACGAGCGGCCCCTGCGTCAGTTCGTAGGTCCCCGCCGGCAGCACGATGTCGCTCGTCTCGAACGCCGCCAGCGCAAGCGCCTGCCGCAGCGAGCACCCGCCGCCGCTCGCGCAGGCGCCCACGTCGCCGGCACCGCTGCTGACGTCCGCGGTCGTCGAGACGTGGAGCGTGCCTGCGAGCGCCGGCGCCGTCCCCGCGCCGAGTGCGGCGGTCGCCGCGAGCATGGCTGCTCCTCCGCGCAACGCGGCCCTTCGTGTCATCCGTGCCATCTTCGATCCCCTGTGGTGGGCGTTCGTTCCGTCATCCGTTGGAACGTCGGCGAGTGCGCCAGGTTGCGCAGACCTCAGCGCCGCGGCGTTGAGCGCACGCCCGCGAGCGCGCCGCCGGCTGTCAGCGTCAGCTGCACCGCCCGCAGCTCTGCCAGCTGCACGCGCGCTGCCTTCGAGAAGCGCAGTCGCGCGGTCGCTGAGCGGAGGGCGTCGGCGCTCTGCCGAACGGCGGAGCGGCGCTCAGCGCAGCGAGGTCTTCCAGGCGCCCATCGCGGCGTCGAGCTGCGGCACGTCGAGCGCGGGCACGGGCAGCGGCGTGGCGTCGTCGCGTCTGGCACGCAGCCCGTCGAGCACGATCGTCAGGTAGCGGCGCCACAGCTCCGGCGAGACCTCGCGCGAGAAGTCGACGACCGCGCCGAGCATCAGCTGCAGCAGCGGCATGTCCGGTCCCTCGACATCGTCGCGCAGGCAGCCGGCGGCGCGCGCCCGCTCGAACAGCTCTCCGACGACCGGCGCCATCTGCTCGCGGGCGTGCGTGACGCGCTGCTGCCCGTGGGCGCTGTCGAACAGCAGCTCCTTGAGGCCGCGGTCCTCCGCCTGCGCGACGAGCGCCCGCTCCATGAAGGAGACGAGCCCCTCCCACGGGTCCTCGCGGGCGAGGCCGTCGCGCGCGAGCTGCGCGAGCGCCCCGATGCGGTCCTCGAAGAGCGCGTCGATCAGCTCCTCCTTGTTGGCGAAGCGGCGGTAGACGGTGCCGACGCCGACGCCGGCGTGGTGGGCGACGTCGTCCATAGTGGCGCCGAGCCCGCGCGTGGCGAAGACCTCCCCGGCGGCGTCGAGGATCCGCCGCAGGTTGCGCTCGGCGTCCTTGCGCAGCGGCTTCGGCTGCGGCTCGGCGGGCTCCTCGGGGGCGCTCATGCGCTGACTGTAGCCGAATCCGGAGGATCTCTCTCCGGTTAGCTGCTACGGTGTGGAAGTCGAGATAGTTCCTCCGTTTCTTGAAAGGCCCGATGTCCTCCTCTCACACCACCACCTCCGACCCGCATCACGCGCGCCGCTGGCTGATCCTCGCCGTGATCGGGATCGCGCAGCTGATGGTCGTGCTCGACGCGACGATCGTGAACATCGCGCTCCCCTCCGCGCAGGAGGCGCTCGGCTTCAGCGACGCCAACCGCCAGTGGGTCGTGACCGCGTACGCGCTCGCGTTCGGTTCTCTGCTGCTGCTCGGCGGCCGCATCGGCGACCTGATCGGCCGCAAGCGCGTCTTCGTCGTCGGCCTCGTCGGCTTCGCCGTCGCCTCCGCGCTCGGCGGCGCCGCGCAGAGCTTCGGCATGCTCGTCTTCGCCCGCGCGCTCCAGGGCGCCTTCGGCGCGCTGCTGGCGCCGGCCGCGCTGTCGCTGCTGACGACCACCTTCACCGACCCGGCCGAGCGCGGCAGAGCGTTCGGCGTCTTCGGCGCGATCGCCGGCTCCGGGGCCGCGATCGGCCTGCTGCTCGGCGGCGTCCTGACCGAGTACCTGTCGTGGCGCTGGTGCCTCTACGTCAACCTCCTCTTCGCCGTCCCGGCCGCGCTCGGCGGCCTCGCGCTGCTGCACGAGCAGGCGCACCCCGACAAGCCGCGGATCGACATCCCCGGCACGCTGACCTCCGGCCTCGGCCTGTTCGCGCTCGTCTTCGGCTTCGCGAAGGCCGAGAGCGACGGCTGGGGCGCGGGGATCACGATCGGCTTCCTCGTCGCCGCCGTCGTGCTGCTCGGCGTGTTCGTCGCGCTGCAGACGCGCGTCGCCAGCCCGCTGCTGCCGCTGCACGTCGTCAAGGACCGCGACCGCGGCGGCGCCTACATCGCGATGGGCATCACCGGTGCCGGGATGTTCGGCGTCTTCCTGTTCCTGACGTACTACCTGCAGCAGACGCTCGGCTTCTCACCGGTCGAGACCGGCCTCGCCTTCCTGCCGCTGAGCTTCGCGATCATGCTGACCGCGACGATGGCGACCGCGAAGCTGATGCCGCGCTTCGGCCACAAGGCGCTCGTCGTGCCCGGCATGGCGATGTCGGCCGTCGCGATGGTGTGGCTGGCGCAGGTCGGCGTCGACTCCAGCTACGCCGCGCACGTGCTGCCGCCGCTGGTGCTGATGGGCCTCGGCCTCGGCCTCGTCTTCGCGCCGGGGATGAGCATCGCCACCGTTGGCGTCGCCAAGACCGAAGCCGGGATCGCCTCCGCGATGGTCAACACGACGCAGCAGGTCGGCGGCTCGATCGGCACGGCGCTGCTCTCGACGCTGTTCGCCAGCGCCGTCAGCGGCTACATCGCCGACAACGGCCCGCAGGCGGCGGAGGCCGCCGCCGTCCACGGCTACACGACCGCCTTCTGGTGGTCGGCCGGCATCTTCGCGCTCGGCACGGTCCTCACCGCGCTGCTGATGACCAGCGGCGTGAAGGAGCTCGACCCGCACGCGGAGCCGGTGCTCGCGCACTAGGCCGGGCTACTGCGGCGGCGCTGCGGCGCCGCCGCGGACGCCGCCGCCGGCGAGCTGCTCGGTCGCCGGGTCGACGTCGGCGGGCGGGGCGCCCGCGCCGCCGTTGCCGGTCGGAGCGGCGCTCGTCGGCGCACCGCCCGCGCCTCCGCTGGAGGCGCCGCCGCTGCCGCCGCCGCTCTGCACGACGCCCGCGACGCCCCCGGAGCCGAGCGACGCTCCGCCGCCACTGGCGCGCGCGACCTGCAGCCGCACGTCGTCGAAGTCGACCTCGGCGCCCGCGCGCGCGTTGCGGTTGACGAGGCGGATCTCGAGCGGCTTGCCGAGCGCGCGATCGTCCGCCGTCGCGCTGTAGGCGACGCCGGTCTCGACGAAGAGGCCCTCGGCCGGCTTGACGCGGTCCTGCTCGTGCGCGAGCAGCCGGCCGCCGGCGCGCAGCTCGACGCGGTAGCCGGGGAAGCCGCCGACGGCGAAGCCGCGGTGGGCGCCGGCACGCGGGTTGCCGACCTGCACGCGCAGCATGTAGCGGACGCCGGCCGT
>DATIOB010000625.1:0-2260 GCA_035473605.1 Conexibacter sp. | reverse complement strand
CGGCAGCGAAACCGTGACGACCGTGCGGTTGAGGTCGCCGCCGAGCACCAGCACGAGCGCGATCGGCGCCAGCGCACCCGCGAGCCGCGCGGCGTGCAACGCCAGCACGCGCGCATCCAGCTTGCGCCATCCGGTCGCGACGTCGCCGTCCTCAGGTCGCATCGCCGGGGATCGCCTGCGTCGTCGCGGTCAGCTGCTGGACCAGCTCCTGCGCGAGCGCGTGGTCGAGGCCGTCGATCGCGACCTCGCCCTTCGCCGAGGCGGTCGTGATCGTCACCGACGCGAGGCCGAACAGCTGCTGCAGCGGTCCGCGCAGCGTGTCGACCGTCTGCACGCGCGAGAGCGGGGCCACGCGCCACTCCTGCAGCAGCCAGCCGGAGGAGGCGTAGACGGCCTCGGGCGTCGTCTCCCAGCGATGGACGCGGTAGCGCCAGCGCGGCATCACGACGACGTAGGCGCCGCCGAGCACGACGGCGGCGACGAGCGCGACCGTCAGCAGCCCGCGCATGCTGTCCAGCAGCGCGACCCCGACCGCCAGCGCGACGATCAGCGGCACGACGAGCGTCAGCGCCTGCGCCGTCCACCAGCGCACGGCGCGCGGGTCGACGCGGTGGCGCGGAGGGCGAAGGCGCAGATCGCCCGCCCCGTCCGCGACGACATCAGCAGCGGCGCCGCCGGCAGCGGGCTCGTCAGCCTCGGGCTCCATCGCAGCAACGTACCGGGCGCGGCTGCGCGACTCGGTGCGGCCAGCCCCCGAGCCGGCGACCGAGCAAGTCCTCGACCTGCCCGCACGACCATCTAGACTCGCCCACCGTGCCGCCCAGCTTCAAGCCCGCCTATCTGATCCACGGCGACGACCACGGCCGGCTGGCAGAGCGGCGCGCGAGACTGCGCGCGCTCGCCGAGCGCGAGAGCGGCTCGCAGGGGATCGAGGTCTTCGAGGGCGAGGCCGCGACGGCCGAGGCGGTCGCCGCCGCGCTGTCGGCGATGACCTTCGCGATCGGCCGCCGCTTCATCATCGTCGACGGTGTCGAGCGCTGGAAGGCGGCCGACATGAGATTGATCGAGCCGGTCGTGAAGTCGCTGCCGCCCGACACGACCGTCGTCTTCTTCGGTCGTGAGGAGGGCCGCGCGAAGGTCTCCGACAGACTGCTCGCCGCGGTCAGAGCGGCCGGCGGCGACATCAGCACCGAGATGACGGTCAAGCCGTGGGAGCTGCCGAGATGGGCGGTGGGCCAGGCGAGAGCGCTCGGGCTGGAGCTGCATCCCGCGGCGGCGAGAGCGCTTGTCGCGCATGTCGGCGAGCGCCAGCAGCGGCTCCTGCGGGAGCTGGAGAAGCTGGCGCTGGAGCTGGGCGAGGGGACGAGACTGGACCTCGAGCAGATCGACGAGATCACCGCCAGCTCGGCCGAGCGCAAGAGCTGGACGCTCGCCGACGCGCTCGTCGCGCGCGACGGCGCTGCCGCCACGCGCGCCTACTTCGAGCTGCGGGCGCAGGGCGAGCGGCTCGCCGGTCTGCTGTTCACGATCGCGCGCCGTCTGCGCGACGCGCTCGAGGTCGCCGAGCGGCTGGAGTCGGGCGAGTCGGCGGCGCAGGTGCGGCGCGGGCTGCGGATGCCGCCGAAGGCGGCGGAGCGGTTCGTCGCCGACGTCCAGCGCACCGACGTGACCGGACTGCGCGAGGCGATCATGATCGTCGCCGACCTGGAGCTGGCCTCGCGCGGCGGCGCCGGCTCCAAGCTCGGCGAGGACACGCTCGCGATCGACGCGATCGCCCGCATCGCCGCCTGAGCGGCGCAAGACCGCGGATCTGAGCACCGCCTGGATGCACAGATCCGCGCTCATCGCGCACATGCTTGCGCTGACGCCGTCTCGCCGCGTGGCACGCGCTCGCCGAGACCGTCCACGAACGACGAAAGACCCGCTTGCGCGGGCCGATCGGCGTACTGCTCTGACTATGTGTGTGGGAAGAAGCGGGTCCTACGCGTCAGTACCGCTACCCGCGAGAATGCGGGCGGCACGCGACTTCTTGCGCGAGCCGTTGTTGCGGTGGAGCGCGCCGCGCTTGACGGCCTTGTCGATCGTCTGGACCAGTTCACGGTGCACCGGGGCGGCGTCCGTTCTCTCCTCGCCCGAGGCGATTGCCTCGAGACGACGGAAGTAGGTCTTGATCTTCGACGTGTAGCGACGGTTCTCGAGTCGCTCACGCTCAGCGCGAAGGATGCGCTTCTTCTGGGAGTGAATGTTGGCCATAAGAAAG
>DATIOB010000624.1:0-4768 GCA_035473605.1 Conexibacter sp. | reverse complement strand
GGAGCCGTGGATCGCCTCCGCGACGCGGTCGGCGACCAGCACGGCGCCCATCGGCGCGTAGGCGGAGGTGATCCCCTTCGCCGTCGTCGCGATGTCGGGCACGATCCCCTCGCGCTCGCTGCCGAGCCAGTGGCCGAGGCGCCCGAAGCCGCAGATCACCTCGTCGGCGACCAGCAGCGCGCCGAACTCGTCGGCGAGCGCGCGCAGCCCGGCCCAGTAGCCGGGCGGGGCGACGAGGCAGCCGCCGGCGTTCTGGACCGGCTCGGCGATGATGATCGCGACCTCGTCGGGACCGGCGGCGACGATCGCCTCCCGCACCTCGGCGAGGAGCCGCTGCGTGTGCGCGGTCGGGTCGGCGCCGTCGGGCGCGCGGAAGGCGTTCGTGTTGGAGACGTGCGTGACGTCGATCGCGGGCCGGCCGAACGGCTCCTTGAAGCCAGGCACGCCGGTGAAGGAGAGGGCGCCGAGCGTGACGCCGTGGTAGGCGCGGTCACGCGCGATCGCCTTGCACCGCTGCGGCTCGCCCTTCGCCGTGAAGTACTCGCGCGCGAGCTTCCACATCGTCTCGACCGACTCCGAGCCGCCGTTGGTGAAGAAGACGTGGTTGAGGTCGCCGGGCATGATCTCGGCGAGCTTCTCCGCGAGCGCGATCGCCGGCGGATGCGCCGTCGCCCAGTTCGTGTTGAAGGCGAGCCTCTGCATCTGCGCGCTCGCCGCCGCCGCGATCTCCTCGCCGTAGGAGTAGCCGAGCTGCGAGCAGAAGAGGCTCGAGAGCGCGTCGAGGTAGCGGTTGCCGGCGGTGTCGAAGACGTACGGACCCTCGCCGCGCTCCAGCACCAGCAGATCGCGCTCGCCGCCGTATGCCGCGGCGTGGTTGGTGAAGTGCAGGAGCAGGTGCTCCCGTGCCGAGTCGTGCAGCGCCGAGTGGGTCATGCGTCTGAGCTTCCCGCCCCCGCCCTGCGCGCGCCATGCGCAGAGCGTCGGAATCTCAGGCGGCTGGCGGGACGGGGTGTATGACGGTGCGGATGATCTACCGCAGCATTCTCAGCACCAGATCGGCGTGCAGGCGGCCGATCGACTCGGGGTCGCCGCCGCGCTGCGGGGTGTACCAGCGGGCCGAGTCGACGCCGAGCGACATGATCGCGCGGACGGTTCCCTGCAGGTCGTCGACGTGCAGCTCGCCGTCGGCGGCGCCGGCACGCAGCTCGTCGGCGACGAGGCGCTCGGTCGCCTGCCGCAGCGCGAGGATCTCGCCGAAGCGCTCCGGCGGCAGCGCCCGCAGCTCGTGCGCGGTCACCTGGCCGAGCGTCGAGAAGCGCGCGTGCCAGGAGGAGAAGGCGCTGACGAAGGCCGCCGTCCGCTCCGACGGGCCGTCGCGCTCGTCCATCGCCGCGCGGGCCGACGCCAACACCGACTCGTGGCCGATCCGCATGATCTCGCCGAGCATCTCGACCTTCGAGCGGTAGTGCACGTAGACCGCGGCGGGGCTCATGCCGGCCCGTCTGGAGATGTCGCGCGTCGTCGCGGCCTCGAAGCCGCGGTCGGCGAACGCATCGAGCGCCGCGAGCAGGAGTCGTCGCGAGCTCTCCGGCTCGACGTGCGCCCACAGGTCGGCGTACAGCCGGGCCGTCTCATCGTCCATGCCCCACAGGATCGCCGATGTGCGGGGAAAACGACGCCATCGCGGGGGCGGCGGGCGCGCCAGATCGCGGTCCGTCAGATGCAACTGCGGCATTGCGCATTGCACGGATCGATGTGATCTGCCACTCTAAGCAAGCGCTTAGTCACTGAAGGAGAGAACCCGTGCTCTACCAATTCAGCCGCGCCATGTACCGGACCCTCGCCGATGACGTCATCGAGAGCCCCGGACCGTGCGCGAAGGACCGCAGCAACCACATCCGCGTCTTGCGCGCCTGCGAAAGCACGCTCGACCGGATGGCGACCGACCGGTGGTACTTCGCCAAGCCCACACGGTCGCTGATCCGCGATCTGCGGCCGTACTTCCCGCTCAACGCCCAGAGCCACATGAACGCCGTCGTCGAGCACTACCTCGCGCTCGCCGACGAGGCGATCGAGGAGCAGTTCGAGAGTGGGTACGACTTCGCCGGCAACCGCCTCTGCTGTCGCGCGATGACGCGCAAGGGCACGCCCTGCCAGCGCCTGCCGCATCCGCGCAACGGCTACTGCCCCTCGCACCAGCACCTCGCCGACGCCGACGAGCTCGATCACACGCGCGTCGTCGTCGCGGCCTAGAGCGCCGGCACGCCAGCGGCGGCCGCCCGCGGCCGCTCGCGCGCCATCCGCGCACCGTTATACGGTGCGCGGATGCGCCTCCAGCCTGTCGCCGCCGCAGCGGCTCTCCTGCTCGCCGCAGCGACCGCCGTCGCCTGCGGCGCCAGCGGTGAGGAAGATCCCCGTCGCGCCGCCGCGACGACGCCCGCGCCGACCGACTGGACACCGAGAGCGGGCCTGCCGTTCTCCGAGCCGACCCAGCTGCACAGCAGAGGCGGCAGGCTGCGCGTCGAGCTGACCGCCGAGCGCGGGATGGTCGAGGTCTCCGGCGCGCCCGTCGTCGCGCAGCCGTTCAACGGCAGACTGGTCGGCCCGACGCTGCACGTGCGGCCGGGCGAGACGATCGAGGCGACGATCAAGAACGCGACCGACCAGGACACGAACATCCACTGGCACGGTCTGCACGTCAGACCGACCGGGATCTCCGACAACGTCTTCCGCACCTTCAGACCGGGCCAGACGGTCCGCTCGGTCGTCAGGCTGCCGCGCGACCACGAGCCCGGCACCTACTGGTACCACGTCCATCTGCATGGGCTGACGGAGGGCCAGGTGATGGGCGGCCTCTCCGGCCTGCTCGTCGTCGAAGGACTGCAGGAGCTGCTGCCGAGATCGCTCCAGGGGATCAGAGAGCAGCAGCTGGCGGTCCGTGACCTGCAGACGACCGGCGGCGTCGTCGACGACGCGCAGCAGATCGACCCGCAGGCGCCGACGGCGCGCCTGGTCAACGGCCTGTTGAGACCAAGGATGTCGATCGCGCAGGGCGAGACGCAGCTGTGGCGGATCGGCAACATCGGCTCCGACCTCTTCTACAACGTGCAGCTCGACGGCCATCGCATGACGGTGATCGCCGAGGACGGCTCGCCGGTCTGGCGCGTCCACTCCGCCGACCACCTCGTGCTGGCGCCCGGCAAGCGCTACGACGTGCTCGTGCGCGGCGGGGCGCCGGGCAGATACGCCTTCCGCACGCTCAGATACGACGAGGGCTTCGAGGCCCAGCCGAACGTCGAGCTGGCCCAGGTGACCGTGACGCCGAGCACCTCGACCGCGAGACCGCCGGCGTACCCGAGAACGCTCGACACGCCGGCCAAGCCGCTCGGCAGACGGCCGATCGCGCGCAAGCGCACCTTCGTCTTCAGCTTCGGCACCGGCAGCGGCTTCTCGGCGCTGATCAACGGCAGACAGTTCACGCCGGGGATCAACAACGTCGTGCCGACGCTGAACACGGTCGAGCAGTGGACGTTGGTCAACAGATCGAACGAGGACCACCCCTTCCACATCCACGTCAACGACTTCCAGGTGATGAGCGTCAACGGCAAGCCGTTCCACGCGACCGGCCTGCAGGACGTCGTCGTGATCCCGAAGAACGGCGGCCGCGTCGTGATCCGCAACCCGTTCGACGACTTCCCCGGTCACTTCGTCTTCCACTGCCACATCCTCGGCCACGAGGACGCGGGGATGATGCAGACGGTCGACGTCGTGCGCAGAGGCCGCAGACCGACGCCCCCGCCCGGCGGCGGCATGTCACACGCCCACCACGCGCAGGAGTGACGCCGGCGGGCGCGCGGCGCGCGGCGCGCGCCCGTGCCCGCGGCCCCGCGCCCGTCGCTACGCGTGTCCGAGGCCGGCATCGGCCTCGGACTCGTCCAGCTCGTCGAAGACCCGCTGCGCGATCGCGAAGGCGCGATTGGCGGTCGGCACGCCGGCGTAGACACCGGTGTGCAGCAGCACCTCGCCGATCTGCTCGCGCGTGAGCCCGTTGCGAAGCGCGGCGCGCACGTGCATCGCGACCTCGTGCTCGCGCCCGAGCGCCGTCAGCACGGCGAGCGTGATGCAGCTGCGGGTGTGGCGGTCGAGCCCGTCGCGAGCCCAGATCGAGCCCCACGCCGAGCGCGTGATGTACTCCTGGAACGGCGCCGTGAAGTCGGTGGTGGCGGCGACGGCGCGGTCGACGTGCTCGTCGCCGAGCACCTCGCGGCGGACCTTCATGCCGGCGTCGTAGAGCGGGTCGTGGGCATCGCTCATCGCGGTCGCTCCCGTGGTCTCAGGTGGTCGAGGATCAGCTGGGTGACGGCGGTCGCCTGCTCGACGTTGCCGAGGTGGGCCATCGGCGACAGCAGCTCCAGCCGCGCGTCCGCGATCGCCGCGGCGATCGCCGCGCGGCGGTCGAGCTCGACCGCGACCGCGGCGCGCTTCGCGGGGAGCCCGGCGGCGCCGGCGAGGATCTCGCGGGCGATCGCGGCGGGATCCTCGCCCCGCGGGTTGTCGTTCGTGATCCACGCCCGGTCGCTGGCCTGGGCGGCGATGCGGCCCATGATCGGGCGCTTCGCGCGATCCCGATCCCCGCCGCAGCCGAACAGCAGGAAACCGACGCCAAGGAACGGCAGGTCCGGCGAGATGGTGCCGATGCGCAGCCAGAGCGACAGCGGAAACGAAATCGCCGCCATCGCCAGATCGTGAAACAGGGCAATGCCGAAGG
>DATIOB010000623.1:0-1813 GCA_035473605.1 Conexibacter sp. | reverse complement strand
GGCGGCTCGACCTACACGCTCGCCGGCTGGAAGGACGCCGGCGAGGGCAAGGGGGCCGAGGTCGCGGCGAACGTCGACGGCGCCGGCCCCGCACCCGCGCTCAGCGGCGTCCTGCGGCCCGACCGCGAGTCGCGCTTCCGGCCGGCCGAGGTCTCCGCGACGAGCAGACCCTCCGCCGACCCGACCGCGCTCGCCTCGCTCGTGATGCAGGAGCCGGAGGGCGAGTGGCCGTTGTCGGATCCGAGACACGCCGCCGCGATCGCCTACATCGGCGGCACGCTGCCGCGGCTCGGCTCCGACCCGCGCACCGCCTACTGGACGCAGAGCTTCACGGAGTCCGACACCAACGCGCTGATCCGCGACGTCACGAACACCGCGTACAGAGCGAACGACCGCTTCAGCGCGAGAGAGTTCGTCGAGGCGCGCGACCAGCTCGTGCTGGAGCTCGGCCTGGTCGGCAACGTCCGCTCCTACCTCGCGAAGCTGCAGCAGCCGTTCTCCGAAGGCCAGCTGAGCCAGTGGGTGACGGCGCAGACGGTCGCCGACCGCGTGCTGGAGGACGCCGAGGACCCCGACGACGAGGTGACGCTGTCGTGGCTCGAGCTGACCGCGCAGGTGCTCGAGCTGCTCGGACCGGCGACCGAGGAGGTCACCGGCGTGCTCGGCGGCCTGCTCGACATCGGCATGTGGGCGTACGGCTCGACGAAGTCCGGCGGCCCCAGCGAGGGCGAGATGCGGGTGCACGCCGACGCGTTCGGCAAGGCGCTCGTCGACAGAGCCGAGCAGGCGAAGGTGACGATCGACCGGATGGGCGACGTGATCGTCGGCGACTACGCGAAGCTCGCGATCGTCGGCAGATACGGGAGCTGCCTCGACTGCCCGGCGAGATACGCCTACTTGGCGCTCACCGCGAGAGACATGTCGCGCAACAGAGCGCAGATCGACCGCGGCGTCGAGCGGCTCGCCTACCAGAAGCTGCTGCCGCTCGGCTTCCCCGTGATGGCGCTGACGCGCGTCGGAAGGCTCAACGACTGGCCCCGCAGCACGGCGCCGGACGTCCGGAACTACGCCTGCAACGGGTACCGGCCGTGGATGGACTACGAGGGGAGCTCCTCCAGCTCCCTGCTGCAGGAGCTCGATCCGGCGGGCAGAGTGAACGCGTACGACACGTTCGTGATGTCGCGTCCGCCCGGCATCTCGACCGGGCACGGCACGCCGCCGTCGAACGAGCTGCTCGAGCTGCTCTTCGGCGCCGAGAGACTCGACATGGATCCGGGCGCCTTCATGGCGGAGGCGAGACACCGCACGTGGTTCCCCAGCGAGAGGCAGGAGAGCAGCGCGTGCTTCTGGCTGAGATAGCGCGGCCGACGCCGTGACGACGATGAAGACGACGAGGAGCAGCATGAGACGACTGACCGGAGCAGGCGCGGCGATCGCGCTGGCGTGCATCGCCGCACCCGCGGCCGAGGCCGCGCCGATCGGGCCGGTGCCCGGCCTGCCGGCGGAGGCGCTGCCCGTGATGAACCAGTCCGCCTACGGCCACTCGAGCTGGAACATCGCGGTCCGCGACGCCGCCACCGGCGCGTCGGTGATCTCGCTGAACTCCGACCTGATGGTGCAGCCCGCGTCGGTGGTCAAGACGTACAGCGCGGGCGCGGCATGGCTGCAGTTCGGGCCCGAGAGCCGCGTGACCACGCCGGTCAAGCGCAGCGGGAGGCTGGCCCGCGGGACGCTGCGCGGCAACCTGATCCTGGTCGGCAAGGGCGACATGACGATGGACGGCCGCACCAAGCCGGACGGCACCGTCGACTTC
>DATIOB010000622.1:0-1576 GCA_035473605.1 Conexibacter sp. | reverse complement strand
CGCGCCGCCGCCCTCGGTCTCGGTCCGCGGCCGCATCCGCGCCGCGACGTCGATCTCCATCCCGCAGGCGCGCGCCCGCTGCGCCACAGCGCGGCCGATCGCTCCGAAGCCGACGATCCCGAGCAGCTTCCCGCTCAGCCCTGGGCCGGTGAGGAAGTCCAGCTCCCACGCCCACGGTCTGCCGGCGCGGATCAACCGCTCGCCCTCGCCGATGCGGCGCGTGACTGCGAGCATCAGCGCCAGCGTCAGGTCGGCGGTCGCAGCGGTCAGCACGCCGGGGGTGTTGGTGACGGCGACGCCACGCGCGGCCGCCGCGGGAAGATCGATGTTGTCGACGCCGACGGCGACGTTGGCGACGCAGCGCAGCCGCGGCCCGGCCGCGTCGAGCAGGACCCCGTCGATGGGGTCGTGGAGGAAGGCCACGAGCGCATCGGCACCATGCGCCAGCGCGCGCAGCTCGGCCGGCGCCAGTGGTCGCTCGTGCGGGGAGCAGCGCACGTCCGCGCCTCCGGCGGCGAGCCGCGCGGCTGCCTCGGCGGGCAGCGCCCGTGTCACGGCGACAATCGGCCGGCGGTCCATCTGCGACTCCGCTCTGCGCCGAGCTGCCGGCGCGTTCGCGCACCGCGACGATCGCGGCGCTGACGAGCGCAAGATCTACGTGGAATATCGTTCCATGTCAATTTCGAGATCTGTAGGATGCAGCGCATGAGCGGTCGGCGAACAGCGTTGCGCGTCCTCTGCGCGCCGGACAAGCTGCGCGGCGCAGTGGACGCCGCCGGAGCCGCGCGTGCGCTCGCGGACGGCGTCCGCGAGGCCGCAGGGGTGCCGTGCGAGCTGCCGGTCGCCGACGGCGGCGAGGGCACGCTCGACGCGATCGTCGAGGCGACGCGTGGCGCCACCGTCCACGTCGTCACCGTCGCCGACGCGCTCGGCCGCCCGCGCGCGGCCCGCCTCGCCGAGCTGCCCGGAGACCTCTTCGTCGTCGAGGCGGCCGAGGCGGTGCCGCTGCACGCGCTGGCGGACTCCGAGCGCGATCCGGCCGGCGCCTCCTCCGCCGGCGTCGGCGAGTTGATCGCCGCCGCGCTCGACCGCGGCGCGCGCCGGCTGCTGGTCGCCGTCGGCGGCACCGCGACGCTCGACGGCGGCGCCGGCCTGCTGCACGCGCTCGGCGCCGGCGGCCCGCGCGACGGCGCGGGCCTGTTGGCGTTCGGCGCGAGCGACCCGAGCCTCCCCCGCGCCGGGAGCGAGCCCGCCGCCCCCGACCTCGCCGCCGTCGACGCACGCCTGCGCGACGTCGAGATCGAGCTGCTGAGCGACGTCGACGCGCCGCTGACCGGGCCGCATGGCACCGCTCACCGCTTCGGTCCGCAGAAGGGCGCGACGCCCGACCACGTCGTGGCGCTCGACGCCGCGCTGCGACGCTGGGCCGCCGCGCTCGGGATCGACCCCGCGACGCCCGGCGCCGGCGCGGCCGGCGGGATCGGCGCGGCACTGCAGGCGCTCGGCGCCCGCACCCGCGCCGGCGCCGAGGCGGTGCTCGACCTCGTCGGCTTCGACGCGCTGCTCGCCGACGCCG
>DATIOB010000621.1:0-6109 GCA_035473605.1 Conexibacter sp. | reverse complement strand
AAGACCTACGCGATGGGCGACCTGACGGTGCACGCGCTGCGGGGCGTCTCGCTGCGGATCGAGCGCGGCGACTACGTCGCGATCATGGGCAGCTCGGGCAGCGGCAAGTCGACGCTGATGAACATCCTCGGCTGCCTCGACGCGCCGACCAGCGGCAGCTACCTGCTCGACGGGATCGACGTGCGCGCCTACGACGACGACGATCTCGCCGACATCCGCAACCGCAAGATCGGCTTCGTCTTCCAGTCGTTCAACCTCGTGCCGCGCACGCGCGCCCTGGCGCAGGTCGAGCTGCCGCTCGCCTACGCCGGCGTCGGCCGCGCGGCGCGCCGCCGCCGCGCCGCGGAGGCGCTGCGGGCGGTCGGGATGGGCGACCGGCTCGACCACCTGCCGTCGGAGCTGTCGGGCGGGCAGCAGCAGCGCGTCGCGGTCGCGCGGGCGCTCGTCGCCAGTCCGCCGCTGCTGCTCGCCGACGAGCCGACCGGCAACCTCGACTCGCGCTCGACCGAAGACGTGCTGTCGATCTTCAGCGCGCTCAGCGCCCACGGCCGCACGATCGTGCTGATCACGCACGAGCGCGAGGTCGCCGAGCGCGCCAAGCGCGCGATCCGGCTGATCGACGGTCGCATCGTCGAGGACCGCCGGCTCGACGGCGCGCCCGACCGCGCCGCCACCTCCGGGAGCGCCGCGTGATCGGGGCCGAGACGCTGCGGATCGCCGTCGGCGGGATCCTGGCGAACAAGCTGCGCTCCGGCCTCACGATCCTCGGGCTGACGATCGGCGTCGCCTCGGTGATCGTGCTGATCGCCGTCGGCAACGGCTCCTCCAGAGCCGTCACGGCGCAGATCGAGGCGCTCGGCTCCAACGTCCTGCTGGTGACCTCGGGCGCCGCGCCCGGCGGCTCCGGCGCCTCCAACGCGGCGACCGCGCCGCTGACGACGAGAGACGCCGCCGCGCTGGTCGATGACGAGCGGGCGCCGGCGGTCGCGGGCGCCGCGCCGACGGTGAACACGAGCGCGACGATCGTCAGCGGCTCGACCAGCTACGCGCCGGCGACCTTCGTCGGGACGACCCCCGCCTATGCCCGGGCGCGCGACCACGACGTGGCGGAGGGCGAGTTCTTCACCACCGCCGACGTGCGCGAGCGCGAGCGCGTCGTCGTGCTCGGCCAGACGGTCGTCGACAACCTCGGCGCCGGCATCGGGCAGACGGTCCAGATCGGCGGCGTCAACTTCCAGGTCGTCGGGATCCTCGCCGGCAAGGGCGCCAGCGGCATGCAAGATCAGGACGACGTCGCGCTGGCGCCGCTGAGCGCGGTGCAGGACACGCTCAGCGGCTACGGCGACGTCGACGCGATCACCGTGCAGGCGAGATCGCGCGACCAGCTCGACGCCGCGCAGGCGCAGGTGACGGCGATCCTGAACGACCGCCACGACATCGCCGACGGCGCCGATGCGGACTTCCAGGTGATCAACCAGGGCGCGATCCTGGCGGCGTCGAGCGAGACGAGCGGCGTCTTCACGACGCTGCTGGCGCAGGTCGCGGCGATCTCGCTGCTGGTCGGCGGGATCGGCGTGATGAACATCATGCTCGTCTCGGTCACCGAGCGCACGCGTGAGATCGGCATCCGCAAGGCGATCGGCGCCCGCCGCGGCGACATCCTCTCGCAGTTCCTCGTCGAGGCGGTGCTGGTGTCGCTGCTCGGCGGCCTCTGCGGCGTGCTCGTCGGCATCGCCGGCACCCAGTTCAAGATCGCCGGCGTCGCGCCCGTGATCGCGCCGTACTCGATCCCGCTCGCCTTCGGCGCGGCGATCGCGACCGGCCTCTTCTTCGGCACCTACCCCGCCAGCCGCGCAGCCCGTCTGCGACCGATCGAGGCGCTGCGCTTCGAGTGAGGAGCCCCTGCTGATGACGACAGAGACCGACGACACGACGCTGCTGCACGACGACTGGGTCGCGCGCGAGCAGGAGCCGCTGCCGCCGCCACGCCCGCGGCGTCGCCTGACCCCGCTGACCGGCGGGCTGCTCGCGCTGCTGCTGGTCGCCGGCGGCTTCCTCGGCGGCGCGCTGGTGCAGAAGCAGGCGGCGGACGGCGGCGACGACGCGGGCCTCGCCGGAGGAGGCCCAGGCGGGGGCTTCCCCGCCGTGCTGGCCGGTGGCGCGCCCGGTGCAAACGGCGGCGCGCCTGGAGCGGATCGCGGCGCGGCTGATGCAAATGGCGGCGCGCCTGGAGCAGACCGCGGCGCGAACGCGACGATCGGCGAGGTCACGACGGTGCGAGGCGACACGCTCTACGTCAGAGATGCGAGCGGCAACACCGTGAAGGTGAAGGCAGCGCAGGGCGCCACGGTGACGCGCACCGTCGACAGCGAGCCGCGCGAGATCCGGCCCGGCGAGCAGGTCGTCGTGCAGGGGAGGAGCCGCAACGGCACCGTCACCGCGACCTCGATCGCCGCCGGCGACGCGAGCGGAGGTATCGCCGCGCTGATCGGCGGCGCGGCTGGCG
Source organism: Conexibacter sp. (assembly GCA_035473605.1). GTDB lineage: Bacteria > Actinomycetota > Thermoleophilia > Solirubrobacterales > Solirubrobacteraceae > Conexibacter. The sequence goes on along the minus strand of DATIOB010000621.1, from coordinate 3,603 downwards.
CTGGCGTGGCGGGCGTTGGCGCGCCTGGCGCTGGCGTGGCGGGCGCTGGCGTGACTGGCGGGAGCGCGGGCAGCGCGAGCGCCGACGACCCCGTCGACCAGCTCTTCAACGACGACACGAATGAGACGAGATGACGATCCGATCGAACCTCCGCGCGCTCGTCGCCGGCCTGGCGGCGATCGCCGTCGCGCTGCCGCTGGCGGCCTGCGGCTCATCCGGCGACGACGCGGGCAGCGCCACCACCGCGGCGAGGACCGCCGCCGGCGGCGGCGGGCCTGGCGGCAGAGACCGCGCCGAGCTGACCGCCTGCCTGAGAGAGCAGGGCGTCGAGCTGCCGCAGCCGCCCGCCGGGGGAGGCCGCCCCGACGGTCCGCCGCAAGGCGCAACGACCCCGGACGGCCCGCCCGGCACGGACGGTGGACCCGGCGCAGGCGGCGGCTTCTTCGGCAGAGACCTCTCGGAGGCCGAGCGCGCGAAATTGGAGGCGGCCTTCGAGGCGTGCAGCGGCAGAGGCGGCGCGCCCGGCAGAGCCGCAGGCGCCGGACCTGCATCCCCTTCGGCCGCCGCGCTGGAGAAGTTCGTCGCCTGCGTGCGCAGAAACGGCTATGACCTGCCGGAGGCGAACACCTCGGGCGACGGTCCGGTCTTCGACGAGGACGCCGTCGATCGCGAGGATCCAGCTTTCGTCAGCGCCACCAGAGCCTGCCAGAGATATCTGGCACCGGCCGGCTGATGGGATGAGTGGCGGTTTGTTCATCCAGGTGATGAAGAACCCGCCACTCAACGCCGGGCGCCCCCACCTACCGCGTCGGGTCCTGTCTCACCTCGCCCCGCCACGCGCCGCTCGCGCCGCCCTGCCGCTCGACCAGCTCCTTGAAGCGCTCGAGGTCGCCGCGCACGCGGCGGTCGTCGGCGCCGAGCGCGGCGCCGACCTTCTCCTTCAACCCCTCCGGTGCCCAGTCGAGCTGGACCATCACGCGCGTCTCGCCGTCGCCGAGGCGATGGAAGGTGACGACGCCCGCGTTCTCCTTGCCGTCGGTGTTGCGCCAGGCGACGCGCTCGTCGGGGTGCTGCTCGGTGATCTCGGCGTTCCACTCGTGGCGCGAGCCGCCGAACTCGGCGACCCAGTGGACGGTCTTGTCGTCGAGCTGGCGGATCTCCTCGATCCCCTCCATGAACTCTGGGAAGCGCTCGAACTGGGTCCACTGGTCGTAGGCGACGCGGACCGGGACGGCGACGTCGATCGATTCCTCAACAGTGCTCACAGGAATACCTCCACATCTTGTTCAGTGCAGTCCCCACCACGTTTCCCGCCAGGCGCGCGTCAAACAGCAACAGCCGTTGCAAGGTCAGCGGATCCGACGCACGCCGCAACTCACGCCCCGCTGCCCAGTTGTAGACCGCGTACGCCAACGACCAATACGGAGGTCTTCCATGCGGCGATTTGCTGCACTTGGCGTCGTGACTGCTGCGCTGTTCGCGAGCGCAGGTCCGCTCGCCGCGACTTCGCTGGCGGCAGCGCCCACGGCGACGACCGGTACGACGACCAGCATCACTGACACGAGAGCCACGCTCAACGCGACCGTCAATCCTGGCGGCGAGGAGACGAGCTACTCGTTCCAGTACGGCCCGACGACCGACTACGGCCGCCAGACGAGACTGACGTCGGCCGGCAACGGCACGACCGACAGAGCCGTGAACGTGAACATCGACGAGCTGACGCCGGGCACGGAATACCACGTCCGCGTCGTCGCGAGCAACAGCACCGAGACGAGAACCGGCGCTGACGTGACGTTCAGAACGACCGGCACCCCGCCGGCCCCCGCGCCGAAGCCGATCGCCACGACCGGCAGCGCCGTCACGTCGATCTCGGGCGCGACCGTCAACGGCACGGTCAACCCGCAGGGGCGCGCGACGTCGTACTACTTCCAATTCGGCGAGACGACCGCCTACGGCAGCCAGACGGCGCCGCAGAACGCCGGCGCCGGCACGACGCCGGTCGCCGTCTCCGCCTCGCTGTCGGGGCTCAGAACCGACACCACCTACCACTACCGGCTCGTCGCGATCGGCCCGGGCGACGCGATCGCCATCGGCGAGGACAGAACGCTGGCGACCGGCGGCGCAGGCTCGACGATCCTGTCGTTCTTCGGCCAGACCGCCTTCACCGACCAGAACGGCGTCGGCGGCGTCTTCCTCGGCTGCTTCGGCGCGGTCTCCTGCAGAGGCGACATGACGCTGGAGCGCAGCGGCAAGGTCGTCGGGGAGCGCAAGGGCTACACGATCAGACAGAACTTCGGCGGGATCGTGCACATCACGTTGAACGATCTCGGCAAGCGTCTGCTGCGCCAGCGCGGCAACATGAGCGTCCGCACGACGGTCGTCAACGTCAACGGTCAGAGAGTCACGGGCATCACGAAGCTGATCCGCTACTCGACCAATGGGCTCAAGGGTTGAGGCTCAGACGCCGATGATCCACGCAGCGGTCCGCTGCGTTGCAAGCTCAGAGGTCCGCTAGCGGCCCCGTCCCCGGCGTTTTGGCGAATTGTCGGGGACGGGGCCGTGTGCTTTCCGGGGCACTGCACGGCGACCGCCGTACTCGTGCGCCATGTTCGGTGATCGCCACGTGCTTGACACAAGGTGTGAGTGAGCGCATACTCACACCTATGGCCGTCGCCAAGCGACAACTCTCCACCGCCGCCGAACGCCGCGAGGTGCTGATCGAGGCGGCGACCGAGGTCTTCGCCGAGCGCGGCTTCCACGGCACGCCGACGACCGCGGTCGCGAAGGCGGCCGGCATCTCGCAGGCCTATCTCTTCCGGCTCTTCCCGACGAAGGAGGAGTTGTACATCGCGACGGTCGAGCGCTGCTACGAGCGGCTCGCCGCGACGATGCGGGCCGGCACCGAGATGGCGCGCGCCAACGGGCTCGAGCCGCTGGAGGGGATGGGCCTCGCGTACGGCGAGCTGATGCAGGACCGCACGACGCTGCGCGGCACGCTGCAGGTCTTCGCCGCCGCCTCGGGCGGCGAGCCGACGATCCGGGAGGCGGCGCGCGCCGGCTACGGGATGGTGTTCGAGCTGGTCAAGCGGCTCAGCGGCGCAGACGACGAGAAGCTGCGCGACTTCTTCGCGCACGGGATGCTGATCACGGTGCTGGCCGGCATGGACGCGCCGAGCCTCGACGCCGACTGGGCGCGTGCGCTGCTGGGCGGCGATCTGAAGGACTGCCTCTGAGGGCAACGCGGCGCGCCCTTTTTTTGCGCCCAGAGTGAGTGACTGATTACACACCATGCAGACACTGCGGAAGGAGCAGGCGGGATGAGCCGCTCAGGCCAGATCTGGACCTCGATCGTGACGAGCTTCGCGCTCTTCATGGTCACGCTCGACAACCTCGTCGTGACGACGGCGCTGCCGTCGATCCGCGTCGACCTCGACGCGTCGCTGGCATCGCTGGGCTGGACCGTCAACGCGTACACGCTCGCGTTCGCGGTGCTGCTGCTGCCGGCCGCCGCGCTCGGCGACCGGCTCGGCTACGCCGGTGAGGGCTTCTCGTGCCCCGAAATACCCGGGGCCGGCCACACAACGACTTTTGACGGCACCGGAG
>DATIOB010000620.1:0-5722 GCA_035473605.1 Conexibacter sp. | reverse complement strand
GCGGTCGTCGGCCAGCTCGGTGCGACCGAGCGCGCCGAGCAGGTAGATGCCGAGGTTGCGCGCGTGCGCGGCGTCGGTCAGCTCCAGCCCCTCGCGCGCGTGCGCGCGCGACTCCTCGACCCTGCCGAGGCCGGCCTCGACCAGCGCCAGCGTCGAGAGGCAGAAGCCGAAGATCGTCGCCTGGTCGATCTCGCGTGCCAGCCGCACCGCCTCCTCCGCGTCGGCCTCCGCCTCGGTCCAGCGGCCGCGCCGCTCGTGCAGCATCGCGCGCACGGTCAGCGGAAACGGCAGCGCGCCGAAGGCGCTCGCGTCGCGGTAGCGGCCGATCAGCCAGTCGAGCACGCGCGCGGCGCGGTCGGGGTCGCGCCACATCGACGCCTGCGCGTAGAGGCCGAGCGGCTCGCCGAGGCCGGTCGGGTCGAAGTCGGTCAGCAGCGGCTCGATCACGGCCAGCTCCTGCGCCGCGCCCTGCCGCGCGCCGCCGGCGACCGAGCGCGAGACGGCGAGCATGATCCGCGTGATCAGCTCGGCCGGGCCGCCGGCGACCGCCGCCGAGGTGCTCGCCCGCTCCAGCACGGCGAACATGCCGGCGTGGTCGCCGGTCATCGTGTAGCTGATCGACGACTCCAGCAGCAGCGTCGCGGCGCTCGCGTGGTCGCCGAGCGCGAGCGCCCGCTCGGCCTCGCCTTCGAGGATCCGCTGCGCCGCGAGCGGCTCGCCGCGGCGCATCGCGAGGTTGCCGCGCAGCCGTGCGACGGCCGGCGCGAGCGCGGGCTCGACGCGCGGCTCGGCCTCGTCGAGCAGCGCCAAGGCGCTTCCGACATGACCGGCGACGGCGTGCTCCTGCGCGGCGTCGAGCGCGCGGCGCCCCTGCGCGACGGGGTCGGTCGACAGCTGCGCGGCGCGCTCGAAGGCGCGCGCAGCCTCGGCGTGGCCGTTGCGCGCGCGGGCGTCGTGGGCCGCCTCCTCGAGCGCCGCGGCGACCGTCTCGTCCGCGCCCGAGGCGGCGTGCGCGAGATGCCACGCGCGCACGCGCGGATCGGTCGCGACGGCGCCGAGCGCGGCGTGCGCGACGCGCCGCTCGCTGCTCGCGGCGGCGTGGTAGACGGCGGCCCGCAGCAGCGGATGGCGGAAGCTGAGGTCGCCGTCGCGCTCGGAGACGATGCGCGCCTGCTCGGCCGGTGCGAGCACGTCCTCGGGCAGCTCCAGCCGCCGCAGCGCGGCGGTCAGCAGGTCGAGCCGTCCGCGGTGCAGGGCGGCTGCGACCAGCAGCGCGCGGCGCGTGTCGAGCGGCAGCTCGGCGACCTGGCGCGAGAAGGCGCGCTCGATCGCGGCGCTGGCCGGCAGCGGATCGGCGAGCGGCGCCTCGCCGGCCAGCTGCGCCGGCGTCAGCGCGCCCGGCAGCTCGACGAGCGCGAGCGGGTTGCCGGCGGTCGCGACGACGATCGACTCGGCGACGCTGGCCGGCAGCTTCGGCGCGCCGCGCCGCAGCAGCCGCAGCGCGTCGGGCGTCTCGAGCCCGTTGAGGCGCAGCTCGCGCACCCCGCCGAGGTCGATCTCCGGCACCGAGCCGTCGCGCGCGGCGAGCACCATCCCGACGCCGCCGGAGACGAGCCGGCGGGCGGCGAAGAGGATCGCGTCGCGCGAGGCGTCGTCGAGCCAGTGGACGTCGTCGACGACGGCCAGCAGCGGCTGGCGCTCGGCGGCGTGCGCGAGCAGGCCGAGCAGGCCGGCGGCGACCGCGAGGCGGTCGTGCGGCGTCGGCGGCTCCAGCGCGAAGGCCGAGGCGATCGCCGCGCGCTGCGCCTGCGGCAGCGTCTCGCGCAGGTCGAGCAGCGGCGTCGCCAGCTCCAGCAGGCCGGCGTACGGGATCTCGCTGTCGGACTCGTACCCGCGCGCGCGCAGCACGCGCGCGCCGTGCGCCGGCTCGTCGAGCAGCGCCGCGTCGATCAGCGCGCTCTTGCCGACGCCGGCCTCGCCGCGCACGACGGCGGCGAAGGCCTCTCCCTCGCGCAACCCTCGTATGCGGTCGCCCAGCCAGGCGACCTCCCTCGTGCGACCCTCCAACATGATCAGCGAGTCTGGCACGCGAACGCGCGGGGAGCGTGTGCCGAAGATGGGAACTCCCTCCCGCGAAGGTCCCGAGGGGCCAGGACGAACGTCCGATGTCAGGCCTCGAACCGCTCGGCTAGACGGCGACGCCGCGTTCGCCCAGCCATGTCTCCACGCTGTTCGGCGGGTCGCCTCTCCACTCCGCGCGGGCGGCGAGCCGCATGATCGTCTCGGGCTCGGCGTCGAGCTCGTCGCGGCGGCGGGCGAGGTACTGGACGATCGCGACGGTGACGGCGATCGCCGGGTCGTCGAGCTCAGCGTCAAGCTCCACGACGGCGTCGGCGAGCCGCTCCTCGAGCCCGTCGAGGATCGCGCTGACCGGCTCGTCCGCGTCCTCGAAGCGCTCCTGGAACGCGGCGATCGCGGGATCTTGGTTGTCCGGGTCGGCGACGTCGACCGCCCGGTTGACGACCTCGGCGAGGGAGGTCGGCTGCGGTTCGGTTGGCATGGGCGGCCAGCTACCCGGCGGCGGCCGGGTCGACGCATCCGATTCGAATCGACAGGCGCGTGCGAAGATGGAGCGATGAGCGACATCCAGCGCCGTTCCTCCAACCGTCCCACGCGCCGCCAGAGAGAGCAGCGGGCCTTTCAGCTCGTGATGGCCTCCGGCGTCTTCGGCGTCGTCGCCGTCGTCGGGCTCCTGCTCGCGATCGTGACCGCGTTCCCGAGCGCCGTGTGGGTCGTCTCCGCGATCATCGCGGTCGTCTGCTTCCTGATGTTCAGACGCGCCGTCGGCGGAAGCTGACCGGGGTCAGGGCGCCAGCCCCGGCGCCCCGGCTCCGCTCGCGCCGGCCGATCCCTCCGCCCGTTCGCGCGACTCGGCCTCCGCCTCGGCGTCCCGCGCCGCCTCGCCGCCGGCGAAGTAGCTGACGACGAGCGCGATCATCCCGGTCACCGCGAAGCACATCGCGGCCAGCCCCCAGCCGCCGGCGACGTCGGAGAACCAGTGCACGCGCAGGTAGATGCGCGTCAGCCCGACCGCGACGGCGATCGCGATCCCGACGATCAGCACGATCGCGCGCGAGGCCAGCCCCGGGAAGGCGCGCCGCAGCGCGACGGCGATCGCGACCCAGAAGACGGCGTAGGCGGCATGGCCCGACGGGTAGGAGGAGCCGGCCGCGTCGACGAGCTGGTCGAGCGGGCGCGGGCGGTCGGTCGCGGCCTTCGTGATGTGCACGCCGGCGTACGTCAGCACGCCGCCGCCCAGCAGCGCCAGCCCCTCCAGCCACTCGCGCCGCGACAGCAGCACGACCGCGGTGATCGCCAGCGCGCCGCCGGCGATCGGCAGCGCGCCGAGGTGGGTGACGAGCTTCGCCAGATCGGTCAGCCAGGCGGTCTGCAAGTCACCCGACCAGCGCACGCCGCGGCGATCGCCCGGCGTCAGCTCGGTGATCGGGTCCAGCGCGATGATGTAGCCGAAGAAGACGAACGAGCCGACCGCCGCGATCGCCAGCAGCGAGGTCAGCTCCAGCCCCAGCTGGCCGGGCGTCAGGCGGTTCCAGAGGAAGCGCGCCGGACCCGAGAGCTTGCGGCCGAGCAGCCGCAGGAAGCGGATCACGGGGCCGATGCCGGGCTTGTGCGACTGCTGCTCGATCCAGGCGTCGAGCTTGTCGCGGTTGGCCTCGACGCGCAGCCAGCGGACGGCGACGACGATCGCGATCACGACGACGATCACGGTGCCGAGCGCCAGCGTGCCCTGTCTGGCGATCTTCAGGACTCTGTCGAGCGAGTGCCAGAAGAGGTAGCCGAGCAGCGAGAAGGCGGTCACCATGATGCCCGCGGCGAGGATGTCGTACGGCAGGAAGCGGCGGGCGGGCATCCCCGAGGAGCCGGCGACGAACGGCGAGACGGCGCGCACGAGGCCGACGAAGCGGCCGAGGAAGACGGCCTTGCCGCCGTGCTTGTCGTAGAACGCCTCGACCTGCTCGATTCTCGACTCGGTGATCTTCACGCGCGGTCCGTGCTTGAGCAGGAAGGCGCGGCCGAGCTTGCGGCCTATCAGGAAGCTGGTGAAGTCACCGGCGACCGCCGTCGTCCAGGCGATCGCGATCAGCAGCACGATGTCGATCTCGCCCTGTCCGGCGACGACGCCGCCGACGATGATCGCCGTCTCCCCCGGCACCAGCAGGCCGATGCCGGCGCCGCTCTCGAGGAAGCAGAGCACGCCGACGAGCAGGTAGGTCCAGGTGCCGAGCGCTCTGCCGAGGTCGGTCAGGACCTCTTCGAGGTCGGGGAACTCGACGAGGCCGGTCGCGTAGACGACGCTGCCGGCCGCGATCAGCAGCAGCCCGATCAGCAGCGGCGGCTCCAGTCTGCGCCGTCTCCACCAGGCGAACGCGAGCACCGCGGCGGCGGCCGCGAACCAGATCGGCTTCATCGGCGGACCAGTTCGGGGGCGCGGCGCATGGCCGACATCCTGACGGACCGCGCGGCGGTGCGGCGTGCGGCTGGCACGAGGCCGGCGCTACTCGGGACGGCCGTCGAGGGCGAGCGCGCGGTTCTTCCAGCGCGCGTCGTCGGTGACCTCGCGCCCGAGCCAGTCCGGGCCCTCGAAGGCGTCGGCGACCGCGTCGTCGGGGAACTCGACCTCGGCGACGACGAGGCCGTCGAGCGCGCCGGCGAAGACGTCGACCTCGAACTGCAGTCCGCCGGGGGCCGGCACGAGGAAGCGGCGCTTGGAGATGCGGCGGCCCTCGGTCAGCGGCCACAGCGCGCCGAACTGCTCCAGCCCGATCGGCAGCTCCTGCTCGATCCGGCGGCGGCCGCCGCCGGCCTTGACGGTCAGGAAGGCCTGCTCGCCGCGCCTGCGCAGGCGCACCTCGACGTCGCCGTCGAGCGCCAGGTAGCCCTGCTCGATCGCGACCGAGGGATGGTCGTCGAGCCCCTGCGGCGGGGCGTCGAGGACGAACTTGCGCTCGATCTCGTCGGGCATGCGCTGCCGCCTCAGCCCGCGGCCGCGGCGCCGGCTTCGGCGACGGCGGCCTCGACGCAGGTCGCGACGCGCCGCTCGAACGCCTTCGGCTTCTCCGCGTAGAGGCGAGCGGCGAGCCGGCGCGCCTGCGCCTGCAGCGCGCCGCGGCGCTCCTCGACGACCGCCAGCAGCGGGTCGAGGTCGACGGCGAGCCCATCGACGCCCTGCTCCAGCCGCGCGCGCAAGACGGCGAGGTCGTGGTCGTCGCCGAGCTGCTCGGAGAGCAGGTGGGCCTCCTCGGCGTAGGCATCGAAGACCGCCGGCCAGACCGGCTGCAGCAGGCGGTGGTGGTACCAGAGATCCTTCACGCGCTTGCGCCAGTCGTGCAGGTGCTCGACGGTCGGGTCGGACCCGGCCAGCGCACGAGCGACCCGCCCGCGCGCGTACGTGCGCGAGATGCCTGCGACGACCGTCTCCCAGTCGCCGTCGTCGAGCGGCCACTCCTCGACGCGCGCGTGGATGTCGCGCAGCTCCTGGGCGACGGTGGCGGCGACGGCGTCGTCGGCATCGGCGTCCGGCGCGGCGGCGCCGTCCGCGGCGTCGTCGGAAGCGGGCGCGTGGACGCGTGCGGCCTCGGCCTCCTGCGCGAGCGCGGCCTTCAGCGCGTCGAGGTCGCCCGCCGGCAGCCGCCCGACCGCC
>DATIOB010000619.1:0-3339 GCA_035473605.1 Conexibacter sp. | reverse complement strand
GCTGCGGCTGCGGCGCGTGCGCGTCGATGCCGGTCGTGAAGGTGCCTGCGCTGCCGGGGCGGACCGGCTCCGCGAGCACGACGCGCGTCTGCGCGACCTTGTCGTGCAGCGCCTGTCTCGATCTGTCCCACAGCGGCCAGGCGTAGTCGATCACGGCGTAGAGGCCGTAGGTGAAGGCGATCAGCAGCTGGCGGCCGACGACCTCGCGCATCAGCGCGCTGCCGAGCGTGACCGGCTCGCCGCTCTCCTTCACGACGCGGATTCTCATCGCCTGCTTGCCGAGCGTCTGGCCGTTGCGGGCGCCTCTGCGGATCAGCAGCAGCGGCGCGTACAGCAGCGTCAGCGGGATCCCGAGCGCCAGCGCGAGCGTTCTCGTCAGCTCTCTCGCCTCGTCGCTGTCGGTGCTGCCCTCGCCGATCGAGACGCCGATCGCGATCAGCAGGCCGAGCACGACGAACGGCAGCAGGTCGATCAGGAAGGCCCAGACGCGCGTGCTGTACGCGGCCAGCTCATAGGTCACCTGGCCCTGCTCCGACGCGACACCGTCGGGGCGGGCGTCGATCACGACGGCAGCTCCGGCCGCTCGAGGTTCTCGGGAAGGCCGTTGCCGTTGGAGGTCGAGGCATCTCTGAGCGCTCTCTCGCTCGGCGGCAGCTCCCGGCGCTCGGGACGCTTGTGGGAGAGTCCGGCCGCTCTGTAGGCGTCGGCCTCGTCGAGCGTCTCGCGCTCCAGCAGCTCGACGACGAGCGAGTCGAGGTTGGCGCGGTAGTCCCGCAGCAGTCTCGTGACGTCGGCATGGGCGCCGTCGACGATCCGCCGCACCTCCTCGTCGACCAGGCGCTGCGTCGACTCCGACGTCTCCTGGACGCCCGGCAGCAGCATCCCGTTGCCCTCGGAGGCGAGCACGGCGATCGGGCCGATCGCGGGGCTCATGCCCCAGCGGCCGACCATCTGCCGCGCGATCCCGGTCAGCTGCTGGATGTCGGACTCGGCGCCGGTCGTGAGGTCGCCGAAGACGACCTCCTCGGCGACGCGCCCGCCGAGCGCGACCTTGATCTTGCCGACCAGGTAGCGCTCGTCGTAGTTGTACTTGTCGGCGTCGGGCGAGGAGAAGGTGACGCCGAGCGCCTGGCCGCGCGGGATGATCGAGACCTTGCGGACCGGGTCGGCGCCGGCCGTGAGCATCCCGACGACGGCGTGGCCGGCCTCGTGGTACGCGGTCCGGCGACGGTCCTCGTCGCTCATCATCACCTTGCGCTCGGCGCCGAGCACGACCTTCTCCAGCGCGTCGGCGAAGTCGGCGCCGTTGACGGTCGTGTGGCCGCGGCGGGCGGCCAGCAGCGCGCCCTCGTTGACGAGGTTGGCGAGGTCGGCGCCGACCATGCCCGGCGTCGTCGAGGCGATCGCGTCGAGGTCGATGTCGTCGGCGAGCGGGACCGAGCGCGTGTGCACCTTGAGGATCTTCAGGCGGCCGACGCGGTCGGGCGCGGCGACGGTGACGCGGCGGTCGAAGCGGCCGGGCCGCAGCAGCGCCTGGTCGAGGATCTCGGGCCGGTTGGTCGCGGCGATCACGATCACCGCGGTGGAGGGCTCGAAGCCGTCCATCTCGGTGAGGATCTGGTTGAGCGTCTGCTCGCGCTCGTCGTTGCCGCCGAAGGAGCCGCGGCCGCCGCCGCGCGCGCGGCCGATCGCGTCGAGCTCGTCGATGAAGATGATCGCGGGGGCCGCTTCCTTGGCCTGTCTGAAGAGGTCGCGCACGCGGGACGCGCCGACGCCGACGATCATCTCGACGAACTCCGACGCCGACATCGAGAAGAACGGCACGCCGGCCTCGCCCGCGACGGCGCGCGCCAGCAGCGTCTTGCCGGTGCCGGGCTGGCCGCTCAGCAGCACGCCCTTCGGGATCTTGCCGCCGAGTCTCTGGTACTTCTGCGGGTTCTTGAGGAAGTCGACGATCTCGTGCAGCTCGTTCTCTGCCTCGTCGATGCCCGCGACGTCTCTGAAGGTGACGCGCACGTCGCTGTCCTCGGAGCGGCGCGCTCTGGAGCGCCCAAACGACATCATCCCGCCGCCGGCGCCGGCCATCCGCCGCGACAGCATCACGAACAGCAGGATGATCAGCAGCACCGGGCCGAAGGTGAAGAGGATCGTCACCAGCAGCGAGGGGCCGTCGTCCGGCGGGTGGGCGTTGATGAGGACGTCGTTGTCCTCCAGCAGCGCCGACAGCTGCTCGGTGTTGGCGAAGGCGGGCAGCTCGGTCTCGAACTTCGTCGAGGTGACGGAGTCCTTCTCGTCTCTCGCCGGATAGGTGACGTCTCTCTTGAAGTCACCCTGGATCGAGGCGCCGGTCGAGGAGATCTCTCTGACGTTGCCGTCTCTGACCTGCTGCAGGAACTGGGGGCTGTACGGGATCTGCACCCGCTCGCCGGGCGACAGGGCGCGTGCGCCCATCCACCAGTAGATCCCCAGCAGCAGCACCACGAAGGCGATCACGCCCCAGCGGCCGCCGAGCATTCTCGGTCCTCTGCCGCCGTTGCGCGGGGTCCGCTGCGTGCCGCGGCCGTCGGGCGCGGGCGTCACTCTCCAGCCGGGCGGGCGCGGCGGCGTTCTGGGGTCGCTCGGCGGGGTGCGCTCGGTGGGGAGGCGATCACCGGCTTGGCGGTGATCTGGTGGATCTGCTGGCATCTACGCGAGAATTCTGTCAGGCAGGGCTACACAAGGGATAAAGCCCAACGTAGCGGGTCGTGTGACATGACAGCAGGGCAGCGGTGTCGCGTTCTTCCAAGACCGCGCGACGAGCGCGGCGTAGGGTGACCGCATGAGCACCGAAACGACCTACACCCATGTCAACCTCGACGCCGTCGAGGACAGCGCGGCCAAGCACGGCTTCGGCGAGACCGGCGAGGCCCGCTTCGCGACCGGCGACCTCGGCGCGCAGCGCACCGGCATCAGCCTCCACCGCCTGAAGCCGGGCAGACGACAGGCGTTCGGCCACCGCCACGAGGAGGCCGAGGAGGTCTACGTCGTGGTCGCAGGGAGCGGCCGCGTGAAGCTCGACGACGAGGTGCGCGAGCTGGTCGCGCTCGACGCCGTCCGCGTCGCGCCGCCGGTCGCGCGCTGCTTCGAGGCCGGCGACGACGGCATGGAGGTGCTCGCCGTCGGCGCGCGTCACGAGGGCGACGGCGAGATCATTCCGGGCTGGTGGAGCTGACTCAGGCGGCGACGCCGCCGACGCGCGTTATCGGCACGTCGGCCGCGATCTGGTTGCGGGCGAAGGCGGCGCGCGCGCCGAGGCCGGCGAGCAGCGCCCCCACGCCGCCGAGCGCGAAGGCGGCGCGC
>DATIOB010000618.1:0-2121 GCA_035473605.1 Conexibacter sp. | reverse complement strand
CCCGGCGTGTGCACCTCACTCGCCGTGATCGCACGCGTCATCCCACCATGCAGATACGACTCCAGATAGCCCACCGTCTGCTGACGCGGCGTGTAATCACCGAACGTGACGTGCACATGCGAATCGATCAGACCCGGAATCACACCCGCGCCGCCCGCATCGAGCACCGTCTCATGATCGCCCCGCGCCACATCCGCGCTGTCACCGATCCAAGAAATGACGCCCTCATCACAGACCAGCGCATCACCCGGCAACGGCGTCCCCACCAGATCACCGCTGTGCGAACGACCGATGTTCACCACCGCGACGCTCATGCCGCCACCTCCGGCTCGGCCAGGTACGCCCCGCGCGCGAGCTTGATCCGGTAGCGGATGAGCGCCTTCGGCATCGAATAGGCGAGCGCGCCGATCAGGCGGCCTTCGCGGTACGCGGCGGCGCAGAACCTGCGCTCTTCGACTGACCCGTCGACGATCTCGATCCGATCGGCCTGGGCCGGCAGCCCGACCGTCTGCAGTCTCACGCCGAAGTGATCGGACCAGACCGACGGCACCGCGCTGTACTCGGTCTCCGGCCCGGAGCCGTTCAGCAGCGTGCGCGCGGCGGCGACGGCGCCCTCGACCGCGTTGGTCCAGTGCTCGACGCGCATCGACATGCCGCCGAAGAGCGGGTTGGGCCAGCGCGCCACGTCCCCCGCGGCGACGATCCGCTGCACCCCGACGGCCGCCAGCGACGCATCGCAGACGACGCCGTTGTCGAGCGTCACGCCGGAGCCCTCCAGCCAGCCGGTGCACGGCGCCGCGCCGACCGCGACGACGACCACGTCGGCGTCGATCCGCGTGCCGTCGTCGAGCACGGCCGCCTCGAAGCGCTCGCCGGCGACCGTCTCGGCGACGGTGCGACCGGTCAGGACGGTGACGCCGTGCTCCTCCAGCATCGCCGCGGCGACGCCGGAGACGGCCTCGCCGGCGACCGCGATCGGCGCGTCGAGGGAGACGATCGTCACCTCGGCCCCGAGCGCGCGGGCCGTCGCGGCGACCTCGACGCCGACGAAGCCGCAGCCGACGAGCAGCAGGTGCGGGGATGCGCCGGCCGCCGCGCCGGCCGCGGCCGCATCGGAGTCGGCCGCGGAGGCGCCGAGCGCCGCCCGCAGCGCCTGCGCGTCGTCGAGCGTGCGCAGCTCCAGCACGTTCGGCAGCGCGACGTCGAACGCCGGCAGGCGGCGGGGCGCGCTGCCGGTCGCGATCACGAGGCCGTCGTAGGGCAGCGCGCGACCGCTCGCCGTCGCGACGAGGCGGCGGTCGCTGTCGAGCGCGACGGCGGCGTCGCCGAGCAGCCACTCGGCGTCCAGCTCCTCGGCGCCGCGCAGCATCACGTCGGCGGGCGCCTGCTCGCCGGCGAGCAGCTCCTTCGACAGCGGCGGGCGGTCGTAGGGCCGTTCCCGCTCCTCGCCGAGGATCGTCAGCGCGCCGCTGAAGCCCTCGGCTCGCAGCGCCTCGGCGGCGCGCAGGCCCGCGAGCGACGCGCCGACGACGAGGACGCGGTCGAGTGAGGGCGGCGTGGGATCGGGCACTGGCGCTCCTTCGCGGACAGCTCGGGCAGAAACGATTGAAGAGAGACTACTGTATTCAGTACGCTCCCAGGCATGGATTCCGCCGCCGTGCCCGAGCCGTCCGCCACCGAGCCGCACGCCGCCCACCCCGCGGCATCGCCCGGCGCGGCGCCAGCCGAGCCGCACGCGGAGGCGGCGGCGCGAGCCGGCCTCCCCGCCCCCGTCCGCCTCGACGCCGGCGCCGGGCGCCACATCTGGTTCTCCGGCAACCTCGTGACGATCAAGTGCGGTGGCGCGGGGCAGCCCGGGCCGACGGTGCTGGAGGCGCGGATGCACGCCGGCCACGCGCCGCCGCTGCACGTCCACAACGACGAGGACGAGGCCTTCCACCTGCTCGCCGGCGCGCTGCGCTTCCGCTCCGGCGACGACGAGTTCGACGTCGCGCCCGGCGGCTTCGTGCTCGTCCCGCGCGGCACGCCGCACGCCTTCCGCGTCGGCCCCGACGGCGCGCACACGCTGCAGGTCGGCACCTCCGGCGCGCTCGCCGGCTTCATGGAGGCGGCCGGCGAGCC
>DATIOB010000617.1:0-1818 GCA_035473605.1 Conexibacter sp. | reverse complement strand
GCCGCTCCAATCTCGCGCTGCGGCCGCTCCACCCTGGCAGACGGGCCCACCCGGTACGCTGACGCCCCGCATGGCAGCTTCTCGCGACCCGCGCGCCCCTCGCGCGAACAAGCGCACGGAGTCGCTCCGAGGGGTGCCCGGCAGGCTCCTCCGGCGACTGCGCGCAGTCCCAGCCCCGCTCGCACTCGTGCTCGCCGCCGCGGCGATCATGGCGACCGCCTGGGCGCTGCTGATGCCCCCGTTCCAGGGGCCTGACGAGTCCGAGCACTTCGCGTACGTGCAGCATGTCGCCGAAACCGGCGACGCGCCCTCCTCGACGACCTTCGGCGGCGCCGGCAGCCACTCGAGCGAGCAGACCTTCGCGATGGACGCGCTCGGGCTGCGGATGCTGATGGCCTCGCCCGACGCGCGCCCGCTGTGGAACGAGATCGACCAGCGGCGCTGGCGCGAGTTCGAGCAGGACGCGACCAAGCGTCAGCGCGCCGACGGCGAGGGCGCCAACCCGATCGCGAAGAACCCGCCGCTGTACTACGCCTACGAGGCGGTCGCCTACCGCGCCGTGCCGGGCGACTCGCTCTACGACCACCTGCTCGCGACGCGCTTCGCCAACATCCTGCTGTTCCTCGTGACCGTCGCCTGCGCCTGGCTGGCGGTCGCCGAGCTGACGGCGCGCGTGTGGGTCCGCACGCTGACCGCGGCCGTCGTCGCGGTGCAGCCGCAGCTGACGTCGATGGCGGGGATCGTCAACGCCGACACGCTGCTCGTGACGGTCTGGTCGGCCTTCACCGCGCTCGCCGTGCGCACGCTCGTGCGCGGCCCCAGCATGCGCCGGCTCGTCGGCCTGAGCGCGCTCGCGGCCGCCTCGGCGCTGACGCACGGCCGCGGCCTGGCGCTGCTGCCGCCGCTGCTCGTCGTGATCGCGCTGGCCTGCTGGCGCCACCGGCCGGAGCTGCGCGCCGCGCTGCGCTGGAGCGGTGCGAGCGTGCTGGTGCTGGCCGCCGGGCTGGTGCTCTTCCGGCTGTTCGCCGCCGGCGGCGGCAGCGGCGGAAGCCTCTACGGGGACCAGACGAACTACATCCACCAGGGCGGCTTCGGAGTCGGCCAGTTCGCCTCGCACGTCTGGCAGTTCTACCTGCCCAAGCTGCCCTTCCTGCCGGCGCGCGTCGGCCCTGACTACGGCTTCCGGCAGATGTTCGTCGAGACCTTCTTCGGCTCCTTCGGCTGGCTCGAGGTGCGCTTCCCGGCGCGCGTCTACGGCCTGCTGCGGATCGGCGTGCTGCTCGGCCTGGCCGGCCTGCTCGTCGCCGCCTGGGCGCGGCGGCGGATGCTGCGCGAGCAGCTGCACGTGCTGCTCGGCCTGCTCGCGATCTGCGGCTCGCTGCTGGCGCTGCTGCACCTCGTCTCCTACCTCGCGCTGCTGGGCTCGGGCGACCCGCTGATCGTCGGCCGCTACGCGCTGCCGCTGATCGTCCCGTTCGCGCTCGCGATCGCCTTCGTCGCGACCTCGCTGCCGCGCCGCGTCGGCGCCCTCTTCGGCGTGCTGATCGTGACGCTCGGGATCGTGCTGCAGCTGTCCGGTCTGCTGATCACGGTGGAGCGCTTCTATGTCTGACCGCTTCCCGCGCCGCACGGCGCTGGCGATCGTCCTCGGCGCCGTGGCGGTGCTGCTGCTCGCCGTCTGCGTCGAGCTGCTGCCGCGACTGCTCAGAGATCAGCGCGGGATCGCCTCGACGCCGGTGCCGACGGGGGCGCGCAACGCCACGACGCTGCCGTTGGAGCCCGGTCAGAGAGTCTGCCTCGACGGCGTCGTCGTCGACC
>DATIOB010000616.1:0-8308 GCA_035473605.1 Conexibacter sp. | reverse complement strand
GCCGCCGCGGCGGCGGTCGCGGGCGCGCTGCTGCTCGCCGACGGCGATCCCGCCCACGCGATCGACCATGCGCACGAGCCGCTGCTGACCCATCTCGTGCTCGAATGGCCGCTCGTCAGCGCGCTGGCGCTGCTGGCGGCGGTCGCGAGCTGGCGCGGGCTGTCGGTCGTGGGCGCGCACGTCGGGACCGCGCGGCGGATCGGGCCCGCGCTGGCGGCGGCGCGGCAGCTCGCGATCGGCGGCGTCGCCGTCGGCGTGATCGACGATCCCCGCCCCGCCTCCTTCTGCACCGGTCTGCGCCGCCCGCGCGTGTATGTGACGCGGGGGCTGCTGGAGGCGGTGGGCGGGGAGCCGCTGCGCGCGCTGCTGGCACACGAGGCCGCGCACGCGCGGCGGTGCGACCCGCTGCGGCGGCTCGGCTGCGAGCTGGCGACGCGGGCGCTCTTCTTCCTGCCGGTGCTGCGTCCGCTCTGCGCCCGCCGCGCCGCGCTCGCCGAGCTGCGCGCCGACGCCGCCGCGGTCGCCGCCTGCGACGGCGACCCCCGTCCGCTCGCGCAGGCGCTGCTGGCCGTCGAGCGGGCGCAGCGCGCGCCGCTGGCGATCGACCCCGAGCGGATCGACTCGCTCACCGGCGTGCGGCGGTCGCCGTGGGCGCAGCCGGCCGGCGCGACCGCTGCCGCGCTCGGCACGCTCGCGCTGGTGCTCGCCTGCCCCGTGCTCGCCGTCGAGCACACGACCGGCCGCGCGCTCGACCTCGCTCCCTTCGGCCTGCACCTCTGCCTCGCCGTCGTGCTGGCGCTGCCGTGCGCCGCGGCGGCCGCGCTGCAGCTCGCGAGCGCGGCGCGACGGCTGCTCGCCCCGGTACCGTCGGCGGCATGACGGAGAGCGCCCCACCCGCCGTCGTCGGCGCCGAGCGAGAGCTGCTGGAGGCGCTGTGGGCGGCCGGCGGCGACCGCACCGTGCGCGAGCTGCTCGACCTCCTCAACGCGAGCGGCGGCAGAGCGCGCGCCTACACGACCGTGATGACGATGGCGGTTCGGCTGCACGCGAAGGGCCTGCTGGAGCGCCGCCGTGACGGCAGCAGCGACCGCTACCGCCCCGCGCTCGGCCGCGACGCCTACCTCGCGGCGCGCGCCCGCGCCGAGGTCGACGCGCTCGTCGGCGAGTTCGGCGACGCCGCGCTCGTCCACTTCGCGCGCCAGGTCGGCGAGCTGGACCCGGAGCGCCGCGCGCGGCTGGAGCGGCTCGCGCGCGGCGACGAGCCGGGCTGACGCGCCTCAGATCAGCCGGAACGTCAGCGTGAAGCGCGTCTTCGTGACGACCTTGCCGCCGCCGAGGTCGGTCGTGTCGCTGACCTCGAACGGCACGACCACGAGGCGCTGGACGCCGCCCTCGGTCAGGTCGGTCTCTCTCTTGTAGGGCGCATTGAGGATGTCGAACGAGTCGTCGAGCTCTCTCGCGTGCTCGTAGGGGCAGTCGGGCTTCGTCGACGGTCTGTCCCAGCTCGAGCTGGAGGCGAAGCCCGACAGTCCCTCGCCGTCGAAGTAGCCGACGACGAACTCGATCTCGCGCGAGCCTCTGCGCTCACAGGCCGGCACCGGCAGGTCGTCCCCGTCCCCGCCCCCGCCGCAGTCGCCGTCCGCCCCCTTCTGCTCTCTGCTGTCGCGCACCGCGTCGACCTGCACGGGCACGAAGGCGCCGCTGTAGGGGGAGTCGGGCTGGCGCAGCTTCAGCTCGCCTGTTCTCCAGATCACCTGCTCGACGACGAATCTTCTCGTCGATCTGAACGTCAGCTTCTGCGTCCCGCTGCCGGCGTCGAGCATCTTGCAGGCCCCCTCCGTCGTCGAGCGGTCGTACGACCATCTCGACGTCTGCGTCCCTCTGATCGAGAGCTCCCAGCGGAGCTTTCTGCCGGGCTTCTTCGCCGGTCTCGCGGGCAGTCTGAGGACGTCGAGCAGCGGTGAGGCCGGATACGGCGACGGCGTCGACCCGACGACGGCGACGACCTGGCGGACGGCCTCGACCGGCGCCCCGCCGGTGGCTGGCTGGACCGTCGCGACGAGGTTGCCGACGACCGCTTCCTGCGCGCGGAAGGCGGAGAGCGCGAACTGCTGGACCGGCGCGGGCACCGCCACGCTGAACGTGACGGCCGCGCCCGCGGCCACTCGCTTGGTGCCGCGCAGCGGCCCGCTCGCCCCGTTCGGCAGCTGCGCGACGCCGCCGCGGGTTCTGAACCGCAGCGCGCTCAGCTCCTTCAGCCTGATCGTGCAGGCGCTGTCGCAGCTCGCTCTGACGAGCAGCTCGTCGAGCTCGGGACCGCCGCCGGCCGGCTTGGTCACCTCGAAGGTCGGCGTGAGCGCGTGGGCGGAGGCGGCCGGCAGCGCCGCGGCGGCGGCGAGCAGGGCGAGGAGAGCGGGGATTCGCATGGCCGCCGACGGTACGAGCGACCCCGACCGCCCGCATCGGGGCACCGCCTCAGGTCTCCCTCGCGCGCGGGCCGCCGGCGCCCGCCGGCGAGCGGGAGGGTCCTCGCGCGCCCCCTCCGGCGCGCGCGGCGCCGGACCGCGCCTACCCCTTCTTCTTGTGCTCGATCGGCAGCCAGACGTGGAACTCGGTGCGGCCGGGCTGCGAGTCGACGCTGATGCTGCCGCCGTGGCGCTCGACGACGATGCGGCGGGCGACGTCGAGGCCGAGGCCGGTGCCGCTGCCGACCTCCTTCGTCGTGAAGAAGGGGTCGAAGATCCGTCTGACGATCTCGTCCGGGATGCCGGGGCCGTCGTCGGCGATGTCGACGACGACGCAGGCGCCCTCCCTGCGGGTCCTGATCGAGATCGTGCCCGACTCGCCGATCGCGCTGATCGCGTTGTCGATCAGGTTGGTCCAGACCTGGTTGAGCTCCGAGCCGTACATCGTCACTCTCGGCAGCGACTTGTCGAACTGCTTGTCGAGGCTGATCGAGCGGTGCTTCCACTTGTGCTTGAGCACCATCAGCGTCGTGATGATGCCCTCGTGGACGTCGGCCTGGACGACCTCGCCGCGGTCCATGAAGGCATACGACTTGACCGCTCTGACCAGCTCGCTCATGCGATCGGTCGACTCGGCCAGCTCGTCGGCGAGCGTGTGCGCCTGCAGCGACGCGGCGACCCAGCTGACGACCTCGTTGACGACGCTGCCGGAGATCTGCGCGGTGCGGGTGACCCACTCCGCGTCGGCGCCGGCGGCGGCGAGCGGGCCGACCAGTCTCCACGGCTCCTGCACGCCGACCGCCTCGAGCTGGTCGAGCAGCTCGTCCTCGAGGTCGGAGGCCTCCAGCGCGCTCAGCTCCTCGTGCGTTCTCGCGCGCTCCAGCAGCTCGTCCTTGAGCCCCACGACGAGCGCCGCGTCCTCGCGCTCGACGCCCGCCTCGACGAGCTTGCCGACGAATGCCTCGAAGGTGATCAGCGTCTCGGCGAGGTCGGAGGCGGCCCGCTTGGCGGCCGCGGCGGGGTTGTTCAGCTCGTGCGCGAGCCCGGCGGCCATCGTGCCGAGCGAGGCGAGCCGCTCGCGGTTGGCCTCGCGCTGCGCGCCCTTGCTGACGACCGGCCGCACCGTTCTCATCAGCAGGTCGAAGACCGGCCGCGTGCTCAGCACGAGGTCGATGAACGGCTCGCGCTCGATCGTCGCGATCCGCGCGTCGCTCTCGACGACCATCTGCACGCGGTGCCAGCCGAGCGTCAGCGTCGGGATCGCGCCGACCCACGTCGGGGCGATCTGCAGCCCCTCCGGCTCGAGCCGGTCGCCGTCGACGGAGTGGACGCGCAGCCTGCCCTGCAGGATCAGGTGGAGCGCCTGCCCTTCCTGCCCGGCCTCGACGACGACCTCGCCGACCTTGCGGTCGCGCAGGTTCGTCGCCGCCGCCCAGCGCTCCAGCGTCTGCTCGTCGACGCCGTCGAAGAGGTCGATCGTGCGCAGCTCCTCGACGGTCGCGCTCTGGTGTGCCTCGGTCGCCATGCCGCTCATCCCTCCGCGAGGTACTCGTGGGCGAGCGAGACCGACATCGAGCCCTCGCCGACGGCGCTCGCGACGCGCTTGATCGAGCGCGCGCGCACGTCGCCGGCGACGAAGACGCCGGGGACGCTCGTCTCCAGCAGGTAGGGGTCGCGCGCCAGCGGCCAGCCGTTGCCCCTGACGTCGAGGCCGGCGAGGATGAAGCCGCGCTCGTCGCGCGTGACGGTCCCCTCCAGCCAGTCGGTCCGCGGCGCGGCGCCGATGAAGACGAAGCAGGCGTCGACCGCCTCGGTGCTCTCCTCGCCGTCCGGCCCGCGCATCGTCAGGCGCGCGAGATGGTCGTCCTCGCCCTCGGCTCTGACCGCCTGGGTGCCGGTCCGCACGTCGACGTTCGGGAGCGCCGCGAGCTGCTCGATCAGGTAGTGCGACATCGAGCTGGTCAGCGACGCGCCGCGCACCAGCATCGTCACCTGGCGCGCGTAGCTGGCGAAGTAGACGGCCGCCTGGCCGGCCGAGTTGGCGCCGCCGATGATCACGACGTGCTGGTCGGCGCAGGAGCGCGCCTCGGTCAGCGCGGCCCCGTAGTAGATGCCGGCGCCGGTCAGCTCGGAGAAGCCGGGCGCTCTGAGCTGGTTGTAGGAGACGCCGGAGGCGATCAGCACGCAGTTGGCGCTCAGCTCCGCGCCGCCGGTCAGCTCGACGATCCGGCCCGAGCCCTCGACGCGCAGTCTCGCCGCGTCGCGCATCGTCAGCAGCTCGGCGCCGAGACGGCGCGCCTGGTCGGCGGCGCGGCGCGCGAGGTCGGAGCCGGAGAGGCCGGCGGGGAAGCCGAGGTAGTTCTCGATCCGGCTCGACTGGCCGGCCTGCCCGCCGGGCGCCTCGCGCTCGATCAGCGCGGTCTTGAGCCCCTCGGAGGCGCCGTAGACCGCCGCCGCCAGCCCGGCCGGGCCGCCGCCGACGATCACGAGGTCGTAGTGGTCCTGCGTCGGCTGTGCCGTGATTCCGAGGCGGCCGGCGAGCTCGAGGATCGTGGGCTGCTCGAGCACGCCCCCGTCCTCCAGCAGGGCCACGGGCAGGCGCGCCTCGTCCACGCCGATGACCTGCAGCAGCTCGCGGGCCTCGCCGTCGCGCTCGACGTCGAGCCAGCGCGCGGGGACGCGGTTGCGCGCGAGGAAGTCGCGCAGGTCGTGCGACTCCTTCGAGAAGCGGTGGCCGATCACGCGCACGCCGCCGGCCTCCAGCGCGGCACCGGACTCCCACGTCGTCAGCAGGTCCTCGAGCACGGGGAAGAACTGCTCCTCCGGCGGGTCCCACGGCTTCATCAGGTAGTAGTCGAGCGCGACCTCGTTGATCGCCGCGATCGCCGCCTCGGTGTCGGCGTAGGCCGTCAGCAGCACGCGCTTGGCGTCGGGCACGAGCTGGCGGGCGCGCGCGAGGTACTCGGTCCCCTCCATCCCCGGCATCCGCTGGTCGGCGACCAGCAGCGCGACCTGCTCGCCGCGCGCGCGGATCTGGCTCAGGACCTCGAGCGCCTCGGCGCCGCTGGAGGTGCGCATGATGCGGAAGCGCTCG
The DNA here is from genome assembly GCA_035473605.1 of Conexibacter sp. Lineage (GTDB taxonomy): Bacteria > Actinomycetota > Thermoleophilia > Solirubrobacterales > Solirubrobacteraceae > Conexibacter. The sequence goes on along the minus strand of DATIOB010000616.1, from coordinate 2,749 downwards.
CCGAAGCCGCGGCGCAGGTCGCGCGCGACGGCCGCGAGGACCGCGGGCTCGTCGTCGACGGCGAGGATGACCGGGCGGCGCTCACGCTCGCCGGTTGGTGGGGTGTCAGCGAGCGTCGTCATGGCCTCGGCCAAGCTAGCACGCGGGGCGAGCGGCCCCGATCTCCGAGGAGCGTCATCCGACCCACAGTGGATGTGGGCCGGGTGACGCTCCTCGGGCGGCGGGGTCAGCGCGGCAGCGTCAGGGGCAGCGAGTACGCCGCGGCTCTGGAGCCCGTCCCGCGCGTGCGGGCGGAGGTGCGCAGGCCGAGCGAGCTGAGGCGCGTGAGCCGTCTGACCGACGCTCTCGGCAGCTCGAGCGCGATCGAGAGGTCGCTGCCGCCGGCCTTCGTCCGTCTCACGACGCGCTCGCCGAGCGCGGCGTAGCTGCCGCGCGGCAGCCCGTTGGCGCGCGTGCCGGCGACACGTCCGCCAGGCGCTCCCAGCGCCCGCGCGCTGCGGTCGGAGACGTACATCGCGGTGCGCGCCGAGCAGGGGCTCGAGCAGGCGAGCGTGACCGGCAGCCCGCGCTCCGGCAGCCCGCGCAGCGGACCGCTGCGCACGAGCGTGACCGCGCGGCTGATCGCCGTCGGCTTGGAGCCCTTCGGCGTCAGCGTGAAGCCGGCGCGCAGCGACAGCGACGAGGCCGACGCCAGCGCGCCGCTCGAGGCCGCTCTCACTCTCAGCGCCAGCGATCCGGTGCCGGCGCGCGGGCGCACCAGCTTGGCGCCGCCGACGACGACGTAGCCGGCGCCGCTGGGCCGCGCCGGGTCGCGGCGCGAGACCGAGCGGAAGGCGAGGCCGGCCGCCTGCGCGGCGGCGCGCGGCATGTAGAGGCGCGCGTCGACGCGGCAGCTGTCGGCGCACGCGGTCGTGACCGGCAGCCCCTGCGCGACGGCGTCGCCGAGGCTCGCGCTGCGCGGCAGCAGCGCCGTCTGCAGCGAGACGACGCGCCATCTCGCGACGGCCAGTCTGCGCTGCACGTTGCCGGCGACGTCGGTCGCTCTGACGCGCAGCGTGTGCGTGCCGAGTCTCAGCCTCGACAGCTTCAGCGGCGCCGTGCAGGGCGTCCACGCGGCGCGGTCGACCGAGCAGGCGTACGTCGCGCCGGGCTCGGAGGCGATGAACGTGATCGTCGCGCTGTGCGACCCGGTCAGCGCCGGCGGGACGCCGAGGAATCTCGTCGTCGGCGGCACCGTGTCGACGGTGAAGGCGGTGTCGACGCTGATGCCCGAGGAGCTGGGATTGCCGACCTGCGTCGCGCGCGCGGTGTAGGCGCCGTCAGGCAGCGAGGCCGCTCTGACCGCCCAGCGCCCGCCGCTGACCGCGCCGGTGCCGGTCTGCAACGGGGCGCTGCTCTGCGACGCCGAGATGCCGCTGAAGATCTGCAGCTGGACCGTCGCGGCGGCGCGGCCGCCGGTCGCGGCCTGGCCGTTGAAGTCGGGCGTGCGCGTGTTGATCGCCTGCGCCTGCGTCGGCGCGTCGATCGTGACGACCGGCGGCACCAGCTGCGCCGGCACGATCACGGGGCCGCGGGCGGCGAAGACGCCGTAGGCGGCGCGCGGGCGGTTGGGCGTGTCGTAGTCGAGCGGGCTGCCGTCGATCGGCGTCGGCGACAGCAGGCCGCGGTCCTGTATCGCGCATCTGCCCGCGGTCATGCAGCCGTTGGAGTAGTTGTAGTAGTAGATCGCGTCGATGCGCGGGTCGAGCGTCCCGAGCCCGAGCAGGAACTGCGTCGCGAGCTGCTGCGAGTCGTCGCCGAGGACCGCGCCGCTGGCGTCGCGGAAGCGCGCGCCGACCTCGTTGATCCAGATCCGCCCGCCGGCCCACGGTCCCTGCAGCTTCGAGATGTAGTAGCGCGCGACACGGGCGCTGTCGGGCCCGTTGGACTGGAACGAGTTGACGTCGCCGTGGTCGTGGAAGGCCCACACGCGCGGGATCCCGCCGGCCGCCAGCAGCGTCGCCTGGTAGGCGTCGACGTAGGCGTTGTCGTCCGCGATCCCGGCGAAGTCGCCGGCGACGATCGTGCAGCTCGGGCAGATCGCCTGCGCGCGCAGCCACAGGTTGGCGGCGAGCACCGGGTCGGCGGCGAGCGGGTAGGTGCGCCCGTCCGGGTTGTTCGGCTCGTTCCACGGCGAGATCTCGACGATCTCGGGATATCTCTCGCGGAAGGCGCGGAAGCCGACGTCGAACTCCTCGAGCGTCGGCGCGAGCGCCTCTCCGCTCGGCGAGCGCACGTCGGCGCTGGCGGCGAAGGAGACGTGCAGCAGCACGCCGCGGGCGTTCGCGGCGGCGCGCAGCGTGTCGAAGTCCTCGCGCCGTCTTCTGCCGGCGTCGCCGGTCGCGTTGACCACGTCGAACGGCAGCACCACGCGGATCCGGTTCACGTTCAGACCGGCCCAGAATGGCTCGTCGAGCGTCTGCGCCTTCGAGTCCGAGACGCCCAGCTCGACCGCGCGGGCCGGAGCGGCGGCTGTCAGGAGCGCGGCGAGCAGGCTGAGCGCCAGCGTCGCCGCGATCAGCGCGCGCCGCCGGGCGCGCATCGTCGTCGCTTCTTTGGAGTACCCCACGTCAAGGACAACACCAGCTTTGCGCCGACGTTGCGCCGCGGCACAACTCGTTCACAGATGAAGCTGGTCTTGCGCGGCGCGCGGCCGACGCGGCGCGCGCGCCGGCGGCAGGTCTGCGTCAGTCCTCGTCGGCGAAGGTCG